>JANLFZ010000035.1:16236-20520 GCA_024653385.1 Thermoguttaceae bacterium
CCCGGGTGCTGCACGAGATCCTCGATGCCTGCAAGAAGCTGCTCGCGAAGGAGCGAGGCAAGCGTGCGCCGGCCAGCCCCGCCGTGTACGCCCACGCCCGGGAGAACATCCTGGCGCGGTTCCAGGAACTGTGGTCCCACCGCGAATGCCTGGCCGACCCGTCGGATTTCCAGCGGCATCACGCGATGCGCATCGCGGCCAAGCGGTTGCGGTACACGATGGAGATTTACCGGGCGGCGTACGGGAGCCGGCTCGAGGGCGTGCTCGACGTGATGAAGCAGATCCAGGCGTACCTGGGCGACCTGCACGACTGCGACGTGTGGACGGCCGAACTCGGCAAGGCCCTGGACAAGGAAGCGAAGCGCCTGGCGGCCCGCTACGGACACTCAGGCCCGCTGCCGCGTCTGGAAGCGGGGTTCCGGTATCTTCAGGAGGAGCGCAGCACGCGGCGGCGGCAGGTCTTCGATGCCCTGGTGCGGTACTGGCGGGGGCTCACCGAGGAAGGCTTCTGGGACGAGTTGTGGGAGGCCGTTCAACCGCCGTCCGGGCCCGAACCCCAAGTGGCCGCAAGCCCGGCGTCACCGACGGCGGGCCAGACCGCGCTTCCGGTATCGGGTGTGGCGGGCAGTCCGCCGGCCGGCGCGACGGGTTCGCAGGCCGCCGGCGGGGACGGACGGTCGCCCACCTCACCCACCCGCGACGAGGCCCCCAAACCGGCGGCAGGCTGAAAGGCAAGCCCAGCCAGGCACATGGACAACCCCCTTGCGGCCATGGATACGACAGCACCCGACAGCACGACAGGCGCACGCGTCGTGGCGGCCATCGACCTGGGGGCCAACTCGCTTCGCATGGCGATTGCCGAGGTCTTCCCCGACGGCCGGATCGATGTTCTCGAACGGCTCCAGCGCGCGGTGCGCTTGGGGCAGGACACCTTCCGCCGGGGTCGTCTCGGCGCCGGGGCCATGCGCGCGGCCGTGGGGGTCCTCCGCGAGTACCGCCGATTGCTCGACCTGTACAAGGTGGAACGTATCCGCGCGGTGGCCACCAGTGCCGTGCGCGAGGCCAGCAACGCCGACAACTTCATCAACCGGGTCTTCATGGCCACCGGCTTGAACCTCGAGGTCATCGCCACCTCCGAGGAAAGCCGGTTGACCGTCTCGGCGGTGCGCCGGGCCGTGGGCGACTCCCTGGGAATCAACCGGGGTCAGACCCTGGTCGTCGATGTCGGCGGGGGAAGCACCCTGTTGACCTTCCTGGGCGACGGCGAAATCGAGACCTCGGTCAGTCTGCGCCTGGGGTCGATCCGCTTGCAGGAAGTGCTCCTGACCAGCGAGGAACCCCCGGAGCGCTCGGCCGATTTGCTCCGCAGCCACATCGCCACGGTGATCGGTTCGGTCCAAAGCTCGCTGCCGTTCGAGAAGATCCAATCGTTCCTGGCGGTCGGCGGCGATGCCCGGTTCGCCAGCCGCGAGGTCGGCCAACCCACCGATTCGGCCGATTTGGTCCTCGTCGACCGCGCTGAACTCGACAAACTGATCCGACGCTGCGAACGGCACACGGCCGAGGACCTGTCGAAACACTACGGGCTGCCCTACGCCGAGGCCGAGACCTTGGTCCCGGCGCTGTTGGTCTACCAGCACCTGCTCCGGGTCACCGGCATCGAGCAGATGATCGTGTCGCGGGTAACGATGCGCGACGGGCTGTTGCTCGAGCTGGCCCAGCGGGTGACCGGCCGGGAAGACCAGGCGCTGACCGAAGGGGTCATCCATTCGGCCATGGCCATCGCCGAAAAGTATCGCGTGAACCTGCCGCACGCGAAAAACGTCGCCGAACTGTCGGTACGGTTGTTCGACGATCTGGAGCAGGACCACGGGCTGGGCCCCCGGTACCGGCTGCTGTTGCACGTTGCCGGGCTGCTCCACGAGGTGGGCTCCTTCGTCAGCAACCAGGCCCACCACAAGCACAGCTACTATCTGATCGCGCACTCGGAGATCTTCGGCCTGAACCGCGCGGAGATCGAGCTGGTGGCGCACATCGCTCGCTACCACCGCCGCAGTCCGCCGAAGCCTTCGCACGCCGAATACATGGCCCTGCCCCGCGAGTCGCGCATCGCCGTGAACAAGCTGGCCGCCATCCTCCGGGTGGCCGACGCCCTGGTCCGAGGCCCTGGGCACCCGCTCGAACAACTCCGCTTCGAGCATGGCGACGACGAGCTGTTCGTCTACGTGCCCAGCCTGGCGGAGTTCATGCTCGAACAGCGGGCCCTGGCGGTCAAGGGCGACATGTTCGAGGAGGTTTACGGAATGCGGCTGAGACTGGATGAGGGATTGGGGATTGGGGATTAGGGATGGAAGCTACGAGATTGCATCCTGCAACCGTGGGCCGCAATGCGAGGACCACGCACCCCAATCCCCAATCCCCAATCCCCAATCCCTAATCCCTCCTCCCCCGAAAAGGCACTCGCATGACCAAGCCCGATCTGAAGTCGCCTGACCTGTACCTCAACCGCGAGCTGAGCTGGCTGGAGTTCAACGACCGGGTGTTGCGCGAGGGTCTATCGGACGACGTGCCGCTGTTGGAGCGGCTGAAGTTCTTGGCGATCGTCAGCTCGAACCTGGACGAGTTCTACATGATCCGGGTGGCCGGGCTGATGCAGCAGCGTTCGGCCGGGGTTGCCGCGCCCGACTTCTCGGGGCTGACCCCTGCCCAGCAACTCTCGGCCATTAGCGCCCGGGCGCACCGGATGGTCGCCGAGCAGACGGAGGGAATCCGTCGGGCGCTTGGCGAGCTTGCCGGGCGAGGGCTTCGCGTGCTCGATCGGGACGAGTGGACGGGCCCCGAGCGAAAGTTCCTCCGCACGCACTTCACCCGCGAAGTGCTTCCGGTGCTGACGCCCCTGGCGGTCGAAACGCTGCACCCTTGCCCCTTGCTTCCCGGATTGCGGCTTCATGTAGGGCTGGTCGTCCGGACGAAGAAGGACGATCGGGCGGACGAGACGATCACCGTGGTCCGCGTGCCGGGGATGGCGCGGTTCGTCGAGCTGCCCGCGGAGGACAAGCGGTCGGTCCGCCTGGCCCGGCTCGAGGACGTGATCGCCGACGGGGCCGACATGCTGTTTCCCGGGTGCGAGGTGCTCGGCACGGCCGTGTTCCGCATCACGCGCGATGCCGACATCGAAATCCAGGACGACGACGCCAGCGACTTGCTGCACACGGTCGAGCAAGCGGTGCTGGCGCGGCGGCGGCGCGCGGCGGTCCGGCTGGAAGTCTCCGCCGGGGCCGATCCGCGGATCGTCGGATGGCTCCGCCAGAACCTTCAGCTTCAAGAGGAAGAGACGTTCGAGGTCGACGGCATGCTCGACGCCACGGCGTTGTTCGGCTTGGCGGCGCGGCCCGGCCTGGAATCGCTCGCCGCGCCCGAGTGGCCCCCGCAACGCCCGCAGGACCTCTTGGGCGTCGAGGATGAAGAGGTGTGGGACGTGCTCCAGGAGCGCGACGTGCTGTTGTTCCACCCCTACGAGAGCTTCGAGCCGGTCGTCCGGCTGGTTGAGCTGGCCGCCGAGGACCCCAAGGTGGTGGCCATCAAGCAGACGCTCTACCGCACCAGCGGCGATTCGCCGATCGTCAAGGCGTTGGAGCGCGCGGCGGCCAATGGCAAGGAAGTGACCGCGCTGGTCGAACTGAAGGCCCGGTTCGACGAAGCGCGCAACGTGGCCTGGGCCCGTCGCCTGGAGGACGCCGGGTGCCACGTGGTCTACGGCATCGTGGGCCTGAAGACCCACGCCAAGGCCCTCTTGATCGTGCGCCGCGAGGCTTCCCGCATCCGGCGGTACGTCCACCTTTCGACGGGCAACTACAACGACCGCACGGCCAAGCTTTACTCCGACGTGGGCCTTCTGACCGCCAACCGCGACATCGCCGCCGACGTGGCCGCGCTGTTCAACCTGTTGACCGGCTACTCGGAGGCCGTCGGCTGGTCGAAACTGACCGTCGAGCCGGGGATGCTCAAGGAGCGGTTCATCGAACTCATCGAACGCGAGGCCAACGTCTCGACGCCCGATCGGCCCGGCCTGATCATGGCCAAGGTCAACTCGCTTCAGGACCGCGAGATCATCCGCGCGCTGTACCGGGCGTCGCGCTCGGGCGTGAAAATCCAGCTCAATGTGCGCGGCATCTGCTGCCTGCGCCCCGGCGTGCCCGGCGTCTCGGAGACCATCGAGGTCCGCTCGATCGTCGACCGGTTTCTCGAGCACGCGCGGATCTTCTATTTCCGGAACGGAGGGCA
>JANLFZ010000035.1:20530-22276 GCA_024653385.1 Thermoguttaceae bacterium
CCTCGACAAGCGCCTGGAGATCATCTTTCCGGTGGTGGCGCCGAACCTCCGTCGCCGGCTGATCGAGATCCTCCGCGTGTACTTCGCCGACAACGTGAAGGCCCGCCAGCTCCAGCCCGACGGAACCTACCAGCCCGTGCCCCGGGAAGATCCTCCCTTGCGCGCCCAGGAGCACTTCTACCGCGAGGCGGTCGAGGCGGTCCACGCGGCGGAGCGCGCGGGCCTGCGATTCCAGCCGCTGACGCCGCCGAAGGAGGCATGAGCCCTTGCCGGCGCCCTCAGACGATCCACTTCTTCCGGTAGGTCTTCTGGATCAGGGGCTCGGCCTCGGGCACGCCTCGGGCACGCATCGCGGCGCCGTCCCAGTCGATCGGGCGTCCGAGGCGCAGCGCGAGGATGCCCGGCAGGTAGGCCTCGCTGACCCGCGCGCCGGTTATGAAATCCGACCAGGTGGCCGGGCCGCCCTGGCACGCCCGAAGCCACTCGAGCACGTGGTTGTCGCCCTCGATCCGCGGCAGGGTGACCGGCAGGGCCTTGGCCGCTTCGTGGTCGAGCACGCCGCGCCACTGCTTGTCGCCGGCCAGGCGCAAGAGGCCCTCGCCGCCCCACCCCCCCGCGTAGAGTTCGCCCCGCTCGCCCAGGAACAGACAGCCCATGTTCGGCACCTTGCCGCTGACCGATTTCAGGTTGGCGGTGATCTCGGGCGGCGGGTACGCGCCCCCATCGCTCCACCACAGGGTCACGGGGGGCAAGTCGCCACGCGCCGGGTACTCGAAGCGGAACTTGCCGAACTGGGGATAGGTCTCCTTGATGGGTTCCCGGATCTCGGCCTCGACGCGAACGGGGGGGCCAAGTCTCAACGCCCGGACCGGCAAGTTGAACGTGTGTGCCCCCTGGCCGGCGAGCATCCCGTTGCACAGGTCGAACCAGTTCTGGAACCGCAGGCAACCGGGGTGGTAGACGTTGCGTTTGAACGGCCGCAGCGGCGCGGGCCCGAGCCAGAAATCCCAGTTGAGGCCGGCCGGCACGGGGTCCTCGCCCGGCGGCCGGTCGTGGCTGGGCGGGTTGGGTCCATACCCGTCGCACCACAGGTAGATCCGCCGCACCGGCCCGATCAGCCCCGCTTGGAGGATCTCGACGGCGCGGCGGAACGCCTTGCTGCTGCCGCCTTGCGTGCCCGTCTGCGTGGCGACCTTGCACTTCGGGACCAATTCGATCAGCTCCCGGGCCTCGGCCAGTTTGTGGACCAAAGGCTTCTCGCAGTACACGTGCTTGCCGGCCTTCATCAAGGCCACACAGATCGGGGCGTGCCAGCGGCTGCCCGTGGCCACGATGGCCGCGTCGAACGTCTTGCCCGCGTCGAGCAGCTTGCGGTAATCGTCGTACGAGGCGGCCTTTTCCATCGCGGCAGTCCCGCCCTCGTATTTCTCGGCGAGGAACTTCCGAGCGGCGGCAAGTTGCGACTGGTCCACGTCGCACAGCGCGACCAGGTGGTGGCCCAGGCGCAGAACCTCCAGGGCGACGTGGCTTCCACGCCCGCCGGACCCGATCAACGCGACATTCAGCCTCGCGCCCGGCGGCGCGGCCAAGAGATCGCGGGTCACCCAAGGCGCGGCGAATCCGGCCGCGGCAAGCGTCTTGAGAAACCGGCGGCGAGCGATGTGGCATGGGCGGTTCATGATCGTCCTCCGAGGTTTTCAGTCGGGCGGTTGACCGGCGGTAAAGCCACGCTACAGTAGAACCCAG
>JANLFZ010000369.1:0-5408 GCA_024653385.1 Thermoguttaceae bacterium
ATGGCCGTGGTTTGGCCCGACGGGCCACGCCCTTCACGGCCGTTCAGGGCGTGCCTCCCGACCGGCACGCCGAGTAGCGAAAGGTATGGGGGTGAGGCCTTGTCGAGTTACGGAACCTGCAACCCATGCTCGATGTGCGTGCAAGCACGCGGCCTATCATGGTTGGACCGGTCCTCCCGTTGTGGCTCCATGGTGTGGGATGTGTCGTGCTTTCACTGCCTTCCAGCATAATCCACGTTCGACGCGGGCGACTGGTCCAACCATTGTGTCTACGGTCCGGACTATTCGGTTTCAGCTTTGCGCACGGCCTCCTCGCTTACCCGAAGTATCTCCTGCCAGTACTCCGTGGCGTTTTCCCGAGCGTCATGGCCGCTGATGACGATCTGGGGTTTGAGAGGCAGGACCTGTTCCCGGAGGATCTTGATCACGGTTCGGGCTTTCGGCACGTCGCCCCAGCAGCGGTCGAGGATGTGATTGGCTCCATGAAAGGCAATGTCGCCGGCGAGGATGATACGCTTGCCACCCAACTCCATCACGTAGACGACCGTGTCGAAACTGTGCCCGGGTGCGAAGATGGCTTGGATGTCGATGCCGTCCAAGCTGAACGAGGTCGTATCGCCCGGCCGGGCCAGCGGCAAGGGCATGTCGATGGCGCAGGGAACCCAGATGCCGTAGTGGTTCATGGTGGGGATCATCCACGTGGCGGGGAATGCGGCGGGGGCCGGGGCAACGACCTTGGCTCCCAGACTTCGCCACAAGTAGGTTGCCCCCACGTGGTCGCCGTGCGTATGGCTCAACAGCACGTAGTGGATCTGGCCGGGATCGACTCCCGCCGACTTGATGCGCTCCCAGGTATCGGCAATCGCCGAGACTCCGCCCGTGTCGACGAGGATGCCGCCTTGGGATGTCTTGATCAGCCAGATGTCGCCGACATAGGCATGTTCGGGTCCCACACGTCCGACACGGTAGATCGGCACCCCGCTGAACACCGGCTTGATGGGCTCGCTTATGGGGCGGGGCTTTCGGACGGGGATTGCCGTGTGCCAAATGACCTTGCCGTGGGTGTCCACTCGCCACACCTCGCCCTTTTGTGTTCCAGCGATGGCAAACCGGCCGTCGGTGCTCCATCGTACTCGGGCCGGGCCGCCCACCTCGACCGTGGCCTGCACCGTGCCGTCGCAGCCGATCACGTACAGCTTTCCGTCCCAGCATGAAGCCAACACCCGTTGACCACCGGGTTGGACGGCGAAGTGGCACACGGCGTCCGGGAACCGCCAAGACTTCGACCACTGCCTCTTGGGCAGATCGAACACGAGGACCCTGTCGGCCGACTCATCGGCCGGCAACCAAGGGCAGCCGGCTCCGAGCGCGCGAGTTCCTCACCGCCGTCGCCGAAAACTCGCAACCAGCCTCGCTGGCCGGGGCAAAACCAGATGGGATGCCTGGGACTCCAATTGGGGTGAATCCGCTGCTGACCGATCCGGGCGTGTCCGCCGTACTCCGTACACGCCACGCGATTTCCGTCGCGGGTGACGGCCGCGGACATCGCCGCCCGAAACGGCACCATCGCAGACGGTCGAAGATGGAAATCGTCGGCCAGCGGACGGAACTCATGGGTCGGCTCCGGCGGGAGCGGCACCTCGGGTGCCGGGGCGATGGGCGCTGCCTTCCAACGCACCTGTCCGCTGGCGCTGTCGATGGCCGCCACGGTGACTCCGGTCGATTCGAGACTGGGAATGCCCTGAACCTGCGTGCGCCGGTTGTCCGCGGCAAGCAAGCCGCAGACCAACAGCGAGCCGCCCGAACGGGCGGTCATGCGCCAGGCCCGTTGCCGCAGGCCGAAATCACGCCGCCAATCGCCGGGCTTCCCGGTGGCCTTCTCGTCGAGCAGCAGTGGGGCGGTGAAGAGACCGTGGTCCGTCGCCACGAGCATGTCGCCCAGCAAGCTGGGCATCCACCCGGTGCGCCATGGGCCGCTGCCGTAGCGCATCCACGCCGACTCCCAATCCGCATCCGATGCGTAGATCGGCACGTCCTTCTCCCCATCGAAGAAGGCAAACGTGGGGTTGGGCATGGTGAACCGCGAGTAGGCCAGACCGACCGCCAGACGTTTCCCTTGGGTCGAAAATGCGACCTGCCAGGGTGCCCAGGGATCGAGGTATCGTCCCCAGAGCACCCGGCCGTCATCCCCCAGAAGCCAGAAGTTATGGTCGTGGCGAAAGGCCATGGTCGCCACGGCCACTTGGCGATTGTCGGGGCTGATCTCGACCGCGGCAATGCTCTGCGGCGGAAGGAATTCGCCTTGCCGCAGCGGCTTGGGGACACGGGTAGCCGGCCCGGATTGACCGATGACGAGATCGTCTGCCCCGGCGCCATGGGCGAAAGCGAACAGCAGAATCAGCACGGCGAATGCATGCCTGGGTGTTCGCCCGGGACAAACCCGTGGGGTCAACGCAGAGCGGTTCTTGGGGCACATCGTTCCGCTCCTCTTATCCTGCGTTCTTGGCAAGCGGCAAGTAGCCAGCATACGGGCCTCTCCTGCCAAAGACAAGAAGCCGCATCGTGGCAGCGGTCAGCCCATGTTCGTCTCCGACAACGGCCGTCGCGGCCCAGTCTGGCCGGGTCGCGCGGAATCAGGCGTGCCCTTGCGCCGACCGGGCGTAGGCGCCAAGCGCGCGCACGTTCTCGGCCGGTGTGTCGCGGGGAATCTCGCAGCCGGCGCCCACGATGTAGTGCGGGCCGGCCTCGCGGTGGCACTGGGCCAGCGCGGCGGTCACCGACTCGGGCGTGCCATGCCGCACGACCTTGACGGGATCGAGATTGCCCAAGAGGACCTGGTCCGGGCCCATGGCCTGGCGGGCCTTGGCGACCGGCACCATGAAGTCGAGATCCACGATCTCGCAGCCCAGCCGGCCGATCGAACCGAGAATGCGGTTGATGTTGCCGCAAATGTGCAGCCTTACCCGGGTTCCCATCGCGTGCAGGCCATCGACAAGCCGCTTCTCGTAGGGCCAGACGAACTCCTCGTAGATCTGCGGCCCGACGAGCGAGGCGGCGGCGTCGCCCACGCCGATCAGGTCCACGCCGGCCTCGACTTGGGCTTTGGCGAACGCCAGGGCCGTCTCGAGCACGAAGTCGAACAGGTCGCGCACGAAGGTGGGATCGTCATAGAAGTCCAACATCAGCCGGTTGATGCCGCGGAGGTCGGCCGCCTCGGCGCAAGGCCCCTCGATCCACCCTTCGATGAGCCGCCGGCCGCCGACCTGCTGGCGGAACAAGGCCGCGGCCTGGACGCGGTCGTGCATCCGGCCGCCGCTTAAGGGGTCGGGCACTTTCAGTCCCGCCAGGGTCTTCTTGTCGGCCAGGAGGGAATGGACCTCGTCGATGGCCGGCGGCTGGTTGTCGAAGTAGTGAATCACCGCCCCGCAGTCCGCGGCCTCGCGCGCGGGGTCGGAGATGCACGAGACGTAGTCGAAGTCGAACCGCTCGGCCGTGCGGAGCTGTCCCTCGACGAGCGTCCGGTAATCGGATGCGTACCGGCCGTACGGGGCACCGATCTGGTCGGCCGCGAACATCATGGTGATGGGCATGAGGGGCAGGCTGTCGGTCGGCCGGCCCTCGAGCATGGCGACGATGCGTTCGTATCCGTTCATGGGGGCCAGTATAGGCGTGGCTGACCGCCGCCACAAGTGGGTAGCACCGTCGTTGGCCGGGCCGGGACCGCCGGAGCCGCGCCGCCCGGCGGAAACGGCTACGGCTTGCCCTCGTCCCGGCGCCGTGCGC
Organism: Thermoguttaceae bacterium; assembly: GCA_024653385.1. Classification (GTDB taxonomy): domain Bacteria; phylum Planctomycetota; class Planctomycetia; order Pirellulales; family Thermoguttaceae; genus JANLFZ01. Next base: position 3,784 of record JANLFZ010000369.1, read on the forward strand.
GGCGGCGCCGGTCGGGTTTCTTGCGCCGCTGGACCACGCGGCGTTCTTCGAGCGGCAGGGAGTCCAGCGGCATGCCCGGTTGGATCGCTCCGAGCGGGCCCAGATCGACCTTGCGCCGGTCGGCCGCCCTGCGGCGCGCCTTCTTGCGTCGGTCGCGGCTTTGGCGCTTTTCGATCAGGTGTTGCAATTCCGGGGGGACTGGAAGGTTATCGTTCATCGCGGGGTCCTTTCCATCGGGGTGCCTCCGTAGTACGGCTCGGACTCGCCGCACGCCGTGCTGGGGGCCTCAACGTCCGGGCACGGCGGGCCGTACTTGCGCGCGGCATGTTGCTTGACCGCAGGCAAATCGGCGAGGTGGGCCGGGTTCTCGATGGCATCGGGCAGCATCCCGTCCCACGGCCGGTACACCCGCTCGAGGTTCCGATCGACCAGCGGCGTGTCTGCCTTCTGGACTTCCATCGAGTGGCGGTCGCCGCAGACCAAAGTGGCGGGCACGATGCGCGGCACCAGGGTGATGATGATCTCCTGGCGCTGCTTGGTCAGCTCGCGCCGCCGGAACAGCTTGCCCACCAGGTAGATGTCGCCGAAGAACGGCACCTTCGATTGGAGTTCGATGTCTTTTTCCTGAATCAGCCCGCCGATGACCATGCCGCGGCCGTCGGGCAAGAGAATGTTCGTCTCGACTTGGGTGGTGTCTTCCTCCGGCAGTCCCGTGTCGGGATTGACCTCGCCCTTGGAGACCTCGGGCTTGACGCGCATCAGGACTTGCCCGTCGCGGCTGATCCGCGGCGTGACCGTCAGCACCACGCCCACGTTGAGGAAGTTGATGGTTTCCATCGAACTGGTCTCGGTGGTCGTGACCACCCGAAACCCGAGTTGCCGGCCGACCTGGATCTTCGCCTCCTGGCCGTTGAGCACCAGCACCTTGGGCGAGGCGAGGGTCTTGGCGTTGCTTTGCGTGCGCAGGGCCTCGATGAGCAGGTCGAGATCGCTCCCGTCGTAGCTGAAGAAGAACGCCTGGGGGGCCGTCGGGTTGGCGATTCCCTGGGCGTAGAACTTCATGTCGTGATTGAGCACCTTGGCCAGCGCGGTCAGGTTCACGCCGCAGCGGTCGTTCGAGTCGAGCGTCACGGCCAGCACGTGGGCCTCGATCATCACCTGGCGGGGCGGCTGGTCGATCTGCGCGACGCATTGCGCGATGGTGTCGAGATAGGCGGGCACGTCTTCGACGACGACGATCTCTTGGGTCTGGCGGTTGTCCGTGGCCTTGCTGATCGTGGTGAAGCATTGGCCTACCGGCGAGAGCATTCCCTTGACGGCCTTCTCGACGTCGGTGGCCGACGCGAAGTCGAGGCGGAACACGCGGACTTGGCGTCCCTGGACGGCGGGCGGCAGCTTCGACCGCTCGCTCACGCTGGTCACGTAGATCACGTCGTTCTCGCGCACCCACGAGCATCCGGCGATCGCCAGGATCGAATCGAGCGCGGTCGAAAGCGGCACCTTTTCGAGCGTCACGGTGATCGACGTGCGGAGGTTTTCCGCGCAGACAATGTTGAGGTTCTGCTGCTGCGCCAGCACCATGAGGACTTCGTTCAGGGGCACGCCGTTGACGGCCAGCGAAACGA
>JANLFZ010000369.1:5418-6260 GCA_024653385.1 Thermoguttaceae bacterium
TCGGACCCCTGGATGGCAACCCGGTCGGCCGGCGGTGCGCCGGCCAGCGGGATCTTCAAGGGGTTGACGGGGGCGGCGCCGGAGGGCGCCTTCAGTAGCGGAAGCGAAAGCCGCCCACCCGCTCGCGTCGAAGACTTGGAACCGGCCGGCGGCGACTTCGGAGCCGCGGCTTGGGTGGCCGGCGGCAACGCGGCTGGTGCGGGCGAGGCCGGGGCCGCCGGCGCCTCGGCCAGCGGCGCGTTGGCGGCCAACCGGATCGGCGCCGGCGACTCGTCCGGTGGCGGATCGTCGGGATATCGCGGCGGCGCAAGGCCAGATGCCGAGCTGTCGAATTCCACTGGGTCCGCGGTGTCGACGCGGGATGCCGACGGCGGGCCTCCGCCGCTTGCCACCACGGCGGCGCCTGCGAGCCCCACGGCCGCCGCGGCGACGACAATCCAAAGGCGTCGGCCGGCCAGACCGGCCCTTGCGTGTCGGGACGTAGCACAAAACGCCTTCATGGCGGCTTTCATGGCTGGTCCTCTTGACCGTCCTGAGGATTCGACGGCGCCAGGAGAACGCCGTCAGGGTCGATCGACACGACCCGGAATCCGTTCAATTCGTCTCCCACGCGGACCAGGTTGCGGCCCACGATGGCCACCGATCCGACCGGGCCACGAAACACGGCGGCCACGCCGGCGCTTCGGAGGGCGGCCAGTGTGCGATCCTGCTCCGCCTTGCGCTGCGACAGCGCCTGGCGCTTGCCCTGCGAAGCCTCTTTCTTCCGGACGGCCGACGCGGTGCGCGCGAAGGTCTCGGGCAGCCCGAACGGGTCGTATGCCGCGGCTTCGTCGGGGCTGAGC
>JANLFZ010000370.1 GCA_024653385.1 Thermoguttaceae bacterium
CTCGTACTGTATCCCGAGCAGCTTTTCGAGCCCTTCGACCCCCGCGTGACAGCCACGCTGCGCCGCGCGCGAAGCCAGTATGTCGAAGGGATTCTGCGCTTTGTCTGGCCGCTGTGTCTGGCCAAACGGGGCACCGACGACTGGCCCGACGTGGCCTTGGCCGGGATGCAGCCCATCGCCGCCGAGAACTACCTGTTCAACAACCGGCCGGTGCTCCACTATTGGCAGACGCCGAACCTGGGTCAGGCCGCCCTGGTGCGCGGCACGGCCGAGGATCAGCAGGCGGCCGTGACCGACCTCGTCGCCCTGCTGCTTCACACATCGAGCACGCACGCGCCGCAGGAGTTCGGCACCTCGCCCTGGGGCACGCGCGACTTCGGCGTGCGGCACAACATCCTGCCCGACGGCGCCGCCTCAGCCAAAACGATCGAGCTGATGCGCAACATGCTGTTGCGAGAGCAGGGCAATGACCTGGTCCTGCTCTCTGCGGTCTCTCCCGAGTGGCTTCGGCCCGGCAAGGCCATTGAAGCCCGCCGGGCGCCGACGGCGTTCGGCCCGATGAGTTTCACACTTCGCGCCGAAGATGACCGGCTCACCCTGCGGCTCGATCCGCAATTCCACCATTCGCCGGCGAGAATCCTCGTCCGCGTCCCGTGGTTCTTCGAGGTCCGAACTGCCGAGGCCGATGGCCATGCGGTCCGACCAGTGGAAGGGCACTTCGCACTTGGGCCGGCCGCGCGGCAACTGGTTCTTCACGGGAAAATCAAGCCCGGCACGCCCGACTTCAGCTACGAGAAGGCCGTCGAGACGTACAAGCAGGAGTATCGGCGTCGCTACGAAGAGTTCCTGCGCACGGGCATCCGGCCCGAATGAGTGCCACAGACTGCACAAGTACAGCACGTAGAACACGCTCTTCACCAGGAACGGGATGACGACCATGGCACCCGCGCGAGTTCGTGAAGGCCCAAGCCGGTTGCTTCTCGGATCTTTACGGCCGGATCGCTGGAAAGGCGGGCTGCCATAACCCGTACCGGGCCATGCAGTCGTCGTTCGATTTCGCGCGGGAAGGACGCCCGGGGTGTTCCAGCAGGGCGTCGAGGCGTCCGAGAAAGCGGACCAGGGCCCGAGGATCCGGCACGCGAAGGAGCGCTTCGGCGTCGGGCCCGACGCCCAGGGCGATTCCTTGCAAGGCTGTCGCGGTCCGGAGCGCCTCGCGGTCGTTGGCCCCGTCGCCCGCGTAGAGCACCAAGGGATCGTCCTCCCGGAATCGCTCGGCCAGCAGCCGAACCGTGCTGCCTTTGTCCCAATGCAACTCGGGGGAAATCTCCAGGGCCATCGGCCCTTCGACGATGCGTACGTCGGGGAAGAACGGGGCCGCGGCCGCCTCGACTTCGGCGAGCAAGCGCGGGACCTCCTTGGGGGGCGTCTGGCGGTAGTGCAGCGTCAGGGCGAACTGCTTGTCCTCGATCCAGGCGCCGCGATACGCGGCGGCCACCGCGGCGAGCCGCTCGGCGAGCGAGGCGACCGTGGCTTGGGACGGGCGGGCCAGCGGGTGAAGCGTGCGCGCCTGTTGGTACTGCAACTCCAACCCGGACGTGCCGGCGTACCAGATCCCCTCGAGGCCGCACATGCGGAGCAGGTCGTCCAGGGCCCGGCCGCTGAAGATCCCCAGCGTCACCCCGGGCCTGCGAGCCAACCGGCCCAGCAGGCGGCGGGTCGCCCAAGGCAGCTTGGCGCGGCTCGGGCGATCGACGATCGGCACCAGCGTGCCGTCGTAGTCGAACAGCAAGAGCAGGCGCCGGCCGGACGCGCGGGCCAGAACGCACCGCTCGATCACGCCGGACAGATCGGTCATACGAGTTCTCCCACGGACTGCCGAGCGCCGGCGAGCTTGCCGGCCTCCGACAAGAGCATTCCCGCCCAACGGTAAATGTTGTTGTCTTCGATCTGGGCTCGCATCCGGCGCATGCGCCGCTCCTGTTCCTCCGGCGGCATTGCCAGGGCCAGCCGGAGGGCTTCGGCGAACTCGTCCACGGCGTACGGGTTGACGAGGATGGCGTCGGTCAACTCGCGCGCGGCGCCGGTGAACGGCGAGAGGACCAGCGTTCCCTGGCAATCGTCGCGGGTGGCGATGAACTCCTTGGCCACCAGGTTCATTCCGTCGTGCAACGAACTGACCACGCAGCCCGCCGCGATGCGGTACAAGAGGACCACCTGTTCGGTATCGAAGTGCTGGTTCAACAGCACGATGGGCCGCCAGGTCAATTGCCCGTGCCGCCAGTTGATCTCGTCGACCTGCCGCGCGATTTCCTCGTTGAGCCGGCGGTAGGTTGGAATATGCACCCGGCTGGGGGCGCCGACCTGCACGAAGGTGAACGTGCCGCGCAGCTCGGGATAGAGCGTCAGCAGCCGGTCGACCGCGGCAAAGCGCTCGGGAATGCCCTTGGTGTAGTCGACGCGGTCGACGCCGATCAATAGCGGCACGTTCCCCAGGCGCAGCCGGCGGCGGAACCGCATCTCTTCCCGCGCCAAGTCCGCGGGCAGTGCCGCGGAAACCAGTTCGGGCGCGATGCTGATGGGGGTGGGGGCGCACCATGGTGGTGCGCCCGCCGCGCGTCACCGAGAAGTGCTCCATGTCGACCTTCGACTCGATCGAGCGGTCCACGGTGTCCAGGAAGTTGTTGCAGTGGTACTGGATGTGGAACGCCAAGAGGTCGTTGCCCAACAGGCCGTCCAGGATTTCGTCCTGCCACGGGCAGACGCGGAACGTCTCGCGATTGGGCCAGGGGATGTGCCAGAACTGGGCGACCACGAGGTCGTCGCGGGCATTCTTGAGCATCCGAGGCAACAGGGCGAAGTGGTAGTCCTGGATGAACACCATCGCCGGTTCGCCGCCGACCTCGTCGAGCACCGCGGCGGCGAACTTCCGGTTGACCTCGACGTACTGCTCCCAATCGGCGCGGTCGAACCTCGGCCGGGTATAGGCGATGTGGCACAAAGGCCAGAGGGCCTCGTTGGCGAACCCGTAGTAGTAGCCCTGCTCCTCGGCCTTGGTGAGCCAGACGCGCCGGAGGGTGTACGAGGGGCATTCCGGGGGAACGGCCACGCGGTCCTGTTCGTCGACGACGGCCTGGTCGGCGTTGCCGCTGCCGTGGGCCACCCAGGTGCCGCCGCAGACCCGCATCACGGGATCCAGGGCGGTCGTCAGGCCGCTGGCCGGGCGCACGCAGCGGATCGTATCGCCGTCGTAGGTGTGGACATAGGGCTCGCGGTTGGCGACGACCACGACCTTCAGGCCGTCGAGCCGCTCGCGCACCACGCTTTCGAGGCGGTCTTTGGTCCAAGGCATGGCATCCTCCTTCAGACGATCAAGGCGCCGTTTCCCGGATGCTCCAGGCACAAGAGCATCGTGAAGTAGTCGCGCAGATGGCGCGAAAGCAGGAAGTGTTCTCGCACGAACTCATGACCCGTGCGGCCCATGCGCAGCCGTTTCTCGCCGTAGCGCAGCAAGTACGCGATGCGGTAGGCGGCGCCGGCCGGCGAGTGGACGAGAAACCCGGTGTGGTAGTCGTGGACCTGGAGGGTGATTCCGCCGCATGCCCCGCCGATGACCGGCCGGCCCTTCCACAGGGCCTCGGTAACCGTCAGCCCGAAACCCTCGCGCAGCGATTTCTGGAGCACGACCGTGGCCGATCGCTGAAGCGCGTTGATCGTCCGATGGGCGTCGGGAGGCAGCATGAGCACTTTGATGTCGGGGTCGTCTCCGGCCTGCTCGTGGACCTCGCGGAGCACTTCGGCGCCTTCCGGGTCGTCGTCGGCGGGGCCTCCCGCCAACACAAGCTGGAGGTCGCGGTAGTACGGCTTAAGCAGCCGGTACGCCGCGATCACCCCGAGGGGATCCTTGAAGCGGTCGAACCGCGACACCTGGAGCAACATGCGCCGCTCGGGATCGATGCCCAACCGGCCGAGCGTTTCCAGACGCTCGGCCTCGGAAATCGGGCAATTCTTGTCGCTCAACGGGTCGATCGAGGGGGGAATGATGAACTTCGGGCAAGCCAGGGGCCGGGCAAAGGCCGCCATCGAAAAGACCGCCGCCTGGTAGGGAGCCATCGCGGCCTCGAGGTGCTTCCACACGTCGCGCTGGGGACGCGAGGCGTCGATGTGGCAGCGCCACACAAAGCGCCCCACGCGATTCGCACCAAGAAACGCGGGCAGGTAGATCGGCTGGGGGTCGTGGATAAATACCACGTCGGCGTCGAGGTCCATGCGCAAGGCGTTCTCGCGGTTGACCTCGTAGTGCAACTCGAAGTCGGCCTTCTTCAAGGTCACCGGCAGCCCCTGCACCGCGTTGTGGAACGCCTTGGTGACGCGGTAGAAATCGGGCGATCCCGAGATCACCTCCCACCGCGTCACAATTCCCAGCTCGTTCATCAAGGGCACCATCCATCGGAGGATCTCGGCCACGCCCCCGCCGGTGCGCGTCGAATTGATATGGACGACGCGCCGTCCGGCCAGACGATCGGCCAAATGGCGCAGGCGCACCATCTCGCGGTGTCCGATCACCTCCTCGTATCGCTCCAACAGGTTCATGCGTTTACCGGAAGGGCCGCGGTGGGTTCGGGCAAGTGCTGCTGGAAGACCTGAAGCAGCGCCTGGCGAAGTTGGGTCAAGTTGAGGAAATAGAAATCGATCGCGCGAAGCCTTGTCACCAACGTGGGGCTCGCGTCGACATTCTCCAGCCACGCCGAAAAGTCGTCGGTCTGCCCTCCGGTGCGACGCCGCGCCTCGTGCACGTGGTAGAACAGCGATCGGATGGACATGCGCTCGATGGCCTCGGCCAGGGCCGCGGGCGTGGGAACACGCTCGCCCGTGTCGTAGGCCACCAGCCGCGATTCCACCAGGTGCAGCTCCATGCCCGGCCGGCACCACGGAATCCGCTCCATCCCCCACAGCCGGTCTTCCAACGTGTTGAGCAGCGTGGCGCGCAGGGCCTCGATGGTTGGGTGCTGATACGGGTCGATCAGTCCGATCTGCTCGCCCAGAATGTGATCGCCCAGCCCGTCCCAACACCACCGGGCCAGGTCATTGGGAAACTCGTTCAACTCGAAGTAATCTTCCAGGGCACAGCGCATCATGTGGTGTTCGAGGACCGCCTCGGGCACGGTGCGGATCGCCTCGAACAGTTCCCGGAGGTTCGAGCACGCCCGGCCCACGGCACAGCGCGCCAAGCCGCAGTCGAACAACACGAAGGGTTGCATCGGACTCATCTCGGTGTTTCCTCTTCAAGCCGCCAGGCCCCGACGGGCATGCACGCCGCCGAAACACCGCCCGGACTCCTGGCGCCCCGGCTAACCGTTCACCGGGACTGTCCCGGTGTTCGGGGCGAAGTCCGCGAAAATGGGACGGTCTTGTTCGGGGCACGCTAACGCGGTTTGTGCGACGCCGGGCAATTCGCCCGACCACGCACCACCGCTGGGACGCTTACGGCCCGGAGCGAACGTGGTCCCAACACGGCGGCGATCCGCTCGGCCAGACGCCTCGGGCCCAACGGCTTGAACTGAAGGTCGCTGATCGGGTAAGCCGCCAGCCGGTAAAGCTGACCGGGATCCCGCCGGTAGGTCACCACGATTACGGGGACCGGCTCGATCGTGGGATCCTCCTGCATCACCGCCAGCACGCCATCGCCACCACCCCAGGGAAGGCAGGGGTCGAGCACGAGCACGTCCGGACGCAACTCGCGGACCCGCTCGACACACTCCAGGGCGTCGGCGGCCGTCGCCACCTGGTATCCCCGCTCGCTCAGATAGTCGGCATAGCAGATCAAGAGGGATCGGTCCGCGTCGGCGATCAACAGCCGCGGCAACTCGTCGCCATCGTCCATAGCACCCGGGCTGGCACGTTCGTCGCGCCAGAGTTCCTTACGAAGAATTCCCAAGTCGGGCGGCGCGGAGAATCCCAGACGCACGCGGCTGGCGCCCACATCCAGCACCGTGACCGTCAGCCCGCACCCGGGAACCACCACTTCTTCGCCCTCTTTTCGACTGAGAACCAGCATCGTGTCGGCTCCGGCTGGTAAGGCATGGGGGGTCTAGGGAAGGCGATCGGGTCGGTTACGGCATGTCGGCAGCCTTCGGACCTCCCCACCTCTTGCACGTGGCGTGCCAAGCCGCGTGCCGCGGAACGCTTGGCCGTGGAACCCCTTTCTTCAGGACAGGTTACGAAGATCGCCAGGCGATCTTCAGGAAACGAG
>JANLFZ010000371.1 GCA_024653385.1 Thermoguttaceae bacterium
ACGGCACGGTCGCCAACAACCTGCTGCGGCAGCCGACCACGTTCCTCTGCCTGCGTTGCCACGATGGGCACCGCGGCAGCCACGGGGGCGGCGTCCGCACGAACATCGATACCAAGCCCTGGCTGCAACGGGCCTTCTACACCGATTGCACGCAGTGCCACGACAACATCCACGGCACCGACCTGCGCGGGTCGAGTGTCACGAACGATTTCAACCGGTTCTAAGTGGATCGCGACGCTCCGGACGATTCGCCGTCCGGAACTCTCGACCGACATCGAGGACCATTGGGGGGAACCATGAACCTCAGGCATCGCCTCATCGCGGCCGTGGCCTTGGCGCTTTGGGCCGGACCATCCCTTGGGGCTGCAAGCGAGGAGACCCGCGACGCACCGCCCGCCCAAGAGCGGGTCTACGGGTTGGTCTTCGGCGACTGGTGGGCCCGTTCCCAAAACCCGCCAAGCGAAGTGCGCGGACAATCGGACGACGAAGCGTACCCGATCGTCCTCCGCGGCGGCTACTGGTCCATCCACCACGAGGGCAGCCCGGTGAAGACCGGCGAGTTCCAGAGCCTCTCCTCGTCGCCCTTCTGGGATGCCGACGGATTGCTCAGCGACGGATCGCGCACCTTGGACTTTTTCGCCACGGGCACCGACGAGGACGGAAACAAGGCGGGGCTGACCTATTACGGTCCCGGCCTGTCGGCGAAGGTCGATTACGACCGCTACCTCCGCCGCCTCGACCGCGATGCGTTCACGAACTTCGACCCCAACGCGCCCGCGTCGCCCACCAGCCAACGCGTGCTCAATCGGACCGTGCTCCATGCCGGCGACGACTACGCCTTCCGCGTGCAGGATTTCGACGCCCGGTTCAAAGGCCATCTCGCCGACAACCTCAAGTGGCGACTCAACGTGTGGGGCATCCGGCGCGAGGGGGAACGCCAGGCCCAGAAGCTCGGCCACTGCTTCAACGAGAGCCAGTTGACCCCCGGCGCGCCGACCGGCAGCCGCTGCCACATCCTCGCCCAGCCGCAGCGCATCGACTGGGCCACCGTGGAACTCGAACCCGTCATCGAGGCCAACCTCGACTACTTCACCGTCGAGTACTCGCGGACCATGCGCGCGCTCGACCAGCACGACCAGGTGGTCACCCGGCAGTACACCAACGCCAGCCACACGGGCTGGCCGGTGGCCTTTACCGATGTGCCCTACAATTTCACCACCGAGAACTACACCGAGATCGACCGGATCAAGATCGGCGCCGACCTCACCGACTACACGAAGTTCTACGGCTTGGCGTTCGTCGGCAACACCCAGAACGAGTATCGGGGAACCCACCGCTACTTCAACGGCTTCGATCTCCGCTTGACCAACGACGCCATCGACGGGGTGACGGTGACCGGCTACGGCAAGCGCATCAACGAGCACAACCGGTTGCCCACGACGTTTCCCGAAAGCGACCTCGTCCAGGGCGGCGACAGCATCGCCGACTACCACCATCCGGTCAATTACGAGAAGACCGCGGCAGGCGTGAAGGGGAAGTGGCGTCCGGCCGAATCGGGTTGGAACGCCCCCCGCGGACTGTCGTTCAACGGCGGATACGAATACGCCCTGATCGACCGGGCCTACGCGGAGTACGAGATCGAGGACAGCGGCGATCGAACCTTCGTCCAGCCCAATACCCGCATCCACGAGTTCCAGGCGGGAACCGCCATGCGCTGGTCCGCCTGCTGGGACACCTACCTTCGCTATCGGCTGCGGCTGATCGACGACCCGATCTTCGGGATGCGCGCGACCAACGGCGACCTCAACACGAACCAGCCCGAACAGACGCACCTGATCGAGATCGGCGGCACCTGGATGCCCGCCGAGAACTTCCTCGTCACCGCGACGTTCGGCATCGAGGACCGCACCCACCACTCGCTGCACGACAACCTCAACAACGCGTACTCGGTGTTCGAGACGAACCCGCGGGCGACGGCCTTCGACGAAACCAGCTACCCCATCGTCATCACCGCGTGGTATGCCGCGACGCAGAAGCTGTCGCTATCGGCCGGGTACGCGGTCTACACGAATTGGATCGACCAGCTCATCACGCTCGGCGACCAGTACAACGACGGCGTGTACAATCCGGTGGCGCGGAATTATCAGGAGCCGCAGCCCGCCCAGGACTGGTGGGAGTACTCGGGCCGAGCGCAGGTCGTCAACCTGGGGGCGACGTACGCATGGACCCGCCGGGTGCGTCTCAACGGCGGCATCGAGTGGGGCCGCAGCCGCAACGGCTTCGCCTCGCCGCCGTCGCCCGCCATCTCGCAAGACCCGGCCGGCGGCGCCTCGGGCACCCAAGTACCCGACTGGACGCTCCTGCCGAGCCTGTCCGACGTGATCGTCGACACCACGCGCATCACCGCCGGCGTCGACTACGCCCTGCGTGAGCGGATCGACTTGTACTTCCGCTACAGCCTGTTCGACTACGACGACGAGGCGGGCACGGGCCTGGGTGGCACGACGCACGGGTTCCTCGGCGGCCTCAGCGCGGTGTTCTAAACGGCACGCGTAAACCGCGCACGCAGGCTGGGGGACTGGCTCGTTTCTCGGCCCCTTGCGGGCCGGAAGTCGTTTGTGGCAGGCCCTACCAGGGCTTGCCGTTCTTCCGCGTCCCGCAGAGGTGGACGGTCATGCCCATGGCTTCGGCCATGGCGGCCTTGGCATACAGGGCCGCGTCGGCCTCCTTGGCGCTATGGGCGTAAGCCACCTGGATGTGGTTGGCCTTGTGCTTGGCCATGAACTGGTCGCGCGAGACGCCGTAGAGCACCGCGTGCATGATCGGCCACTGGGGCGTGGTGGCCTGCCAGCGGCGGTCGGTTTCGGCGGGCGGAAGTTCGACGACGCCCGCCCGGCCCAAGTCCATCTTCGCCTCGCCATCCTCGACATAGACCCGCGACCAGACGATCTCGCCGGGCTTCGAGATGCCCTTGAGCGTTCCTCCGCCGAGGCGGAAGTACATGGCGGGCTGGCGTTCGCTCGAGGCCCCGCTCCAGCCGCCGACGAAGTGCGCCGGCGGCGCCGAGCCGCTGATCAGGAAGACCCACACATAGTCGGACAGCGTGCCCGAGCGGTCCCAGTCGCCCCACCGCACATCGTGGAGGGTGGTTTCGGGCGGCTGGCCCATCGCGGTGTGGAGTCGGTGGGTCATCAGCCCGTCGAGCCCGGCGCACTCGTCGACCTCGTTGAAGTGGGGCAACGCCCGGCCCGCGTAGAGTTCCCGGCTGCCGTCGCGGCTAAAGACCGGCGGGCGATCGGTGTTGTTGAGCGTTCCTTCGACCAGGTCGCTGGCCGGCAGCAGGTCCTTGAGCCCCTGCTGGTACTGGATGCCGATCGTGTGGCAGCCGAAATCGTCGGCGATGCGCACGGCGGCAATATACATTTTGCACTGGGTCAGAATCTGCTCTTCGGTCAGGTCGGTCTCGGGATTCGGCCCGGTGACGAACTTCATCCCCCGGTCCAGCATCCACTGCATGACCGCCCGGGCCTCGTCGTCCCGCACCTGCGTGGTCTCGTAATACAGGGCCGATTGGCTGAGCCGTTCCTTGTACACGCCCATCGGATTGAGGATTTCGTCCTGAATGATGGCGTTGTACATGCCCATGCAGCCTTCGTCGAAGATGCCCATGATCGCCTTGTTCCGGCGGAGTTGGGCGGCCAGGGCCTCGCCCAGCTTGCGCTCGGCCCCCGGGATCTTGACGTCGCGAAGCGGCGTGACGTGCTTCAGGTCGTGCTTGACCGAGCCTTTCTCGAGCCATCGGGCGAGGTTCTTGCGGAACGCCTCGTCGGTCTTGAAGTCCTCGCTCCACAGCGTCGAGTACTTCACGCCGGCCTTGGTGAGGCACCCGTTGAGATTGAGCATGCCCACCAGGCCCGGCCATTGCCCCGACCAGTTCGCCACGGTGAGAATCGGCCCCTGGTGGCTGAGCAGGCCGGCCAGCACGTGGTGCGAGTACTGCCAGACGGCCTCGGCCACGATGAGCCGGGCCTGGGGATCGATCCCGGCAAAGACGCACATGCCCTCCTTCTGCGAGCCGATAAAGCCGTGTTTCTCGTCCTCCTTGTAGGGATGGGCGCGCACCAACTCGTACCCCAGTTCCCCGACCACCTCGGCCAGCGCGGTCTCCATCGCCTGCTGGGCCGGCCAGCAGTTCTGATTGGCCGAGAGCCGGAGGTCGCCGCTAGCGACAAGCATCACCTGTTTCTTCTTGGCTTTGGGCGGTTTGGGGATCTGGGGAAGTTGGTAAGCCATGACGATAGCTCCTGGTGACTCGGAGGCAAGCGAATCGCCCCATTGCGCGGATGCGCTCAACGGGAAAATGCCATGATAGCCTCAGGGAACCGCGATGCAAAGTCGGGCGCCCCACGCGCCCGGCGCGTTTCGCCCGCCAACGCGATTCCGAATGATCCCGAGGCAACGGCGGGTCACGCAATCCGGCCGTAACTCGCGTGCAGCCAAGGTATTACGATCCCCGATCCGGCGCGGGTCTGGCCACGTGGGACCAGTGGGACCCAAGCAAATCGCCAAGATAAGAGACTGAACCCAAGGTCGCTCTGCATCCTCGGGTTCAACAAGAATGCCCCGCGGATTGTCACGCCTTTAGCCACCCGAACGCCGCGCCGTCGCCGGAACCGCATCGCGCTTGGGCCCCACGGCGATGCCCAACCAACCGTCCTCGACCACAAGCTGCGTCACGGCCAGGCCGGCCATGCGGGAATCTTGAGTAATCCGGTCCGGCAAGAGTTGCCACGGCTTGTGCTTCGAAAAGGCCTTGCTGAAGATCCCGCGCAGCGCGATTTGCGACCGGGTATTCAGGCGCGGGCCCGACAAGTGGATCACGTCGTCGCGGACCAGTTCGGCGACCAGGCCGCGCGCCTGCGGCGTGTAGACCGCGCGCACCTGGAAGTCCTCGTACACCTGGCCCTCGCGCACCAGCTTCGCGATGGCCACAGTGAGCACCACCTTGCCGTCGACGCACCGAACCCGGGCAGCATTGCGCGGCGCGAAGGTGAGCGTGAGGTCCTCCTCGTCGGCGTCCTGCGGGTTGGATTCGGGCCGGTTGAATCGCTCGGCAATGCGGCGGCGCAGTTCGGAAAGCGTGAACGTCCCGCCGTCGATCTGCATCCGGCCGACCACGTTGGTCAAGGCCGACTCGTGAACCTGGACGCTGGCCAGGCAATCGGCCGGGGCCATCGGCCGGGGCGTGTGGCCCCCAAGCTGATCGTCGGCTGCCAGACGCACACGCAAGACCACCCGCTGCTCGGTCGTCTCGGCCGAAATCACCTTGGGGCCCAGCGAGAGGTCGGCCAGGGGGCCGACGAGACGCTGTTCGATTCGCCTGGCCAGTTCCCCCAGGCGCGCGTCGGCCTCGGCGTCGACCTGGGCCTTGGCCCGCGCGTAGACCTTTCCCTCGATCTCGGCGTTCGCCTCGCCGCGGCGCGATTCGTGCCCCGAGCGGGCCATTTCCTGGACGATGGCCCCGACCAGCGGCAGTCCGTCGAAATCGGTCGACAGCCCGTGCAGCCGCAAGTCGCTGTGCACGCACACCTGGGCAGGCAGGATGTTCATGCCGCCTGGGCCGATCTCCACCTCTTTCCAGGCGGAGTAGGTCGACTGGTTCGTGTTGAGGAACCGGGCCGGACCGCTGGACGACCGCGTCAGCGACGAGACCAGACCGTCGATCTGAAGTGCCGCCCGGAGCTTTTCCGCATCGGGCACCAGGCGCACCTTGACCTCGGTCGAGGTCACGCTGTGGCCCCGGACGCGCCGCCCGAGCACGCAATCGTCGACGCAATCGAACTCGGCGGGCCGTTCGGGAATCAACCGGTTGAGGAAGTCCGCGCTGGCCGCCACCCGCATGTTCGCGTTGCGATAACACATGGCCAAATGCTCGCCCAGCCGCTGCCGCTCGGCGACGGGCGACAGCGCCAGTCGCTGGATGCGCTCGGCGACGCGCCGGGCCGCGAGCGACTCGCCCGTGGCCTCGTATTGCTCGATGTCGCTCAAGAGGGCCGACCACTCCATCGGTTCCAAGGCGAATCGGCGCAGCTCGTCGCGCAAGGCCAGCATGGTCGGATGGTTGAGAAAACGCCGCTGGGTTTCGGTAAGCTTCGGCCGGCTCATTCGGTCCAACACCGATCGCGCCACCAGACGCCGGCGGTCGGCATCGTCCTGGCCGCGCTGGGCAGCC
>JANLFZ010000372.1 GCA_024653385.1 Thermoguttaceae bacterium
CCACGGGGGCCGGCGGAGGCGCCGCCGGCGGCTCCGCAGCAGACAGCCCGGGTTCTGTCCCAGCCAACGGCCCAGGCGGAGGAACCACCGGCCCTTGACCAGGCTCGGGGGACGCCGGCGCCAAGGTCGCTTCGGCCGGCCCGACAGTCTTCTCCTGGGCAGGCGGAGCGGCAACGGGGGCCGAAGGCGCTTCGGGCGCGGATCGGGTCTTCGTCGGCGGCTCTTTGGCGGCGGCGCGCGACGGGACCCAATCGCGTTTCGGCTTCGGCCGGTACGCCGCCGGATCGCGCTGCGACCCGATGAGGATTCGACGCCGCCGGGTGGCCTCCGTTGGGGAAGCGGCCTGATCGCCCGATGGCTCCTGATCCGATGCGGCCGGCGTGGAAGCGGAATTGGGCAAGGGGTCCGCCGAGGGTTCCTGGGCCTCGGGACGGTCGTTCGCGTCGCTGGTCATAACCGATCTCACGGGGTTGGCAGCAGACAGAAGGCGCAGCGTAACGAACGCCCGACCGCCGGTGGCGAGGCACCCCGGTCTGCCGCGAATTCCTCGATTTTACCCAACCGACTCCCCGAACTCCAAGTGGGGTGCCCGGGGGACCGAAAAGGTCGACATTATGCCGGCGGCCCTTTCCCTTGGGGCATAACCTGGCTACAATGGGCAGACATTACGTGTCGCGGCCAGGGTGGAGACAACTCCATGGCAGCCCGCAAGGGGGTGAACCGGTATCCGCGACCGGGAGAGCGGATCGCACCGAGTACGCTTTCCCCTGTCCTGATGGAGCCGGCCCCCTCTCAACTCGTCGCCGGCACGGCCGTCGAGGGGCTTCGGCTGTGCGATCTCGACGAAAGCGTTTGGGAGAAGCTTCCGGCCGACACGATCCACGCCCTGGCCGATTTGGTCGTCGCGCGCGTGGCTGCGGGGTGCGCCCGCCGTGTCTTCAACCGCCGGCATTTTCCTCGCCCCCCCGATGGGGTCACACTCCACCAATTGCGCCTGGAGCACCGCACCCACCTCTGCCTGAAGCGTGAGGGGTTCGACGAGGACCCCCAATCGCTTGGCGACCACACGATCGGCGAGATCTTGTCGATGCGGGCGTTCGGCCCCCGGTGCCTGGTCGATCTGCTCAGCGCCCTGGAGACGATGCTTCAGCGCGGGCACCGGCTGAACCAGGAGTTGACCGCCGAGGCCGAGCGTTTATCGGAACTGCCGGAATCCGTGTTGGCGCGATGCGACGATTCGCGGTTCGGCTCGCTGTTGAGCGACGTGGACGTCGAAGCCCGCACCGCCAGGGAATTGGCCGAGCGGTTGATCGCCCGCAACCACGATCCGCCGGATACCGCGTACGTGATCGAGAAGGTCCGGGAGCTGCGTCATCGCATCTTGGCCATGCCGGACTGGACGCTTGAGGAAGAGCTGATCCAGATCTTCGCCTCGACGCCGCACCCGCGCAACCGCGACATCCTTATCGGGTACTACGGCTGGCGGGACGGCCAGCCTCACACCCTGGCCGAGATCGGGGCGCGCTATGGCATGACCCGCGAGCGCACGCGCCAGATCTGCGCCAAACTCGTGCGGCGCCACGAGCCGGCCAAGATCCTGGCGCCCGTGATGGACCGCACGCTGGCGTTTCTGGCGGCGAGGCTGCCGTGCGCCGTTTCGCGGCTGGAAGCGGAACTACGCGCCGCGGGCCTGACACGCGTCGGACTGCACCTGGAGAATGTCCGTAGCGCGGGGAACCTCTTGGGGCGACCCATTCCGTTTGCCGTCGTGGTGGTGGACGAAGAACGCTTGGCAGTGCGCCGGGGAGACGAAGCTCTTGTTCCCGCCGTGGTGGAGATGGCCAAGAAAGAGGTGTATTACCACGGCGTGGCCACCGTGGATCAGTTGGTCGAAAGCCTTTCGGAACGCTTCGGCTCGCGGGCATCCCGGGCGGTGGTGACCGAGACGCTCCAATTGCTCGATGGGTTCTGCTGGCTCGACAAGCCCGGCGGCTGGTTCCGGCTCGCCTCGATCGGCAAGCATGGGCTTCCCCGGGCGGTCCAGAAGGTGCTGGCGGTTGCGGGCCGGGTACCGGCGCGCGACCTGACCGCGGCGATCCGCCGAAACCGCCGCATGTGGAAGACTCCGCCGCCGGAACGCGTCGTCGTCGAGTTTTGCCGGCAGATGCCGGGCGTGCGGATCGAGGGCGATTGGATCCGCGCCGAGCCGCCGTTGCGGTGGCAGGACACCCTCACCGGCGTCGAAGCGCGGCTGGTCGAGATCCTCAAAAAACACGGCCCGATCATGGAGCGCGGCGCCCTGGAGGACCGGTGCGTGGCCGAAGGCATGAACCGCTTCAGCTTCCACGCCTTCATCGCCTGCTCGCCCGTCATCGCCCAGTACGGCCACAGCGTCTACGGCCTCCTGGGCGTCCAACCCGCGCCGGCCTCGGTCCAGTCGATTCTCGCGCGGCAGCGGGCCGACCGGGCGCCCGCACGTGTGCTGTACGAGCACGGGCGTACCGAAGACGGCCGCATCTGGCTCGGCTACCGGCTGTCCAAGGCGGCCAGCACGTACGCCGTGATTACCATTCCCGCGGCGCTGAAGACCCTCGTGGCGGGCAAGTTCGACTTGCTCGCGTCCGACGGAACCCGAGTGGGCACGCTGGCCGCCAAGGACGGCCGCGCCTGGGGGTTGGGCGCCTACTTGCGCCGGCAGGGAGCGCGCGTGGACGACCATGTTCGCGTCACGTTGGACCTCGAGAAACGCCAGGCGGTCATCGCAATCAAGCGGCCGTGATCCATACCCGCCTCGCACCACGCTTTTGTCCCCAATCCCCAATCCCTAATCCCTAATCCCCAATTGCTCATGTCCGAAATCGTCCGCTTCTCGGTGTCGCTCGAGGACGACCTCCTCGAGAAGTTCGACCGCTATTGCCAAGAAGAGAAGTTCGCCACCCGCAGCGAGGCGGTCCGGCAGTTGATCCGCGACACGCTGACGCGCCGGGCCTGGGCATCGGAGTCGCGCGACGCGGCCGGCACACTGACGCTGGTCTACGACCACCATCGAGCCCAACTCCGCGACCAACTGCTGCAACTCCAGCACGACCACACCGATCTGGTGATTTCGACCCTCCACGCGCATTTGGAGCACGACCTGTGCCTCGAAGTAATCGTGCTTCGCGGTCCGGCCCCGCGACTGCTCGAGATCGCCGCTCAATTGAGGGGACTTAAGGGAATTTACAAGGGGGAATTGGTGATGGCGTCTGCCCAGGCCTGACGCCAACCACGTGAGTCCGACACAAAGGCCCCTCGAACGGTACGATCGCGGTGGCCGAGCGCGAACCGTGGTCTTGGGGGCCGACTCTTGGTATGGTGTGTCTATCGGGGGTCGTCCATTGGTCGGGGAACACGCTTGCGAGGAAGACATCATGGCCACTCTGCCACGTTGGGGGGGAATGCGACGATGGGCACAGGCTTGCATGGGGGTACTGGTCGCACTGGTTGCCGCGGTCTTTGCCGAAGCCCGACCGCCCGCCGCCCGGTTGCTCCCCGACAAGACCGTGGTCTACGCGTGCGTGCGGAACGTGCCCGATTTGTCGCGCCGATTCCTGAACACCTCGTTGGGTCGGATGAGCGAAGATCCCCAGGTCCGTCCGCTCGTGAAATACCTGTACGGATCGGTGGCCGACGTGGTGGCGAAGTTCCAGGACCGGATCGACCTGGGGCTGAACGACCTACTCTCGCTGCCTCAGGGCGAGTTGGCACTGGCGGTGGTAACGCCCGATGAACAGCCGCCCGTGCTGGTCGTTCTGCTCGACGTCGGCGAACAGTTGCCTGCCGCGCTGCGGTTTCTCCAGCGCAGCGGCGAGAGCCTGGAAAAAGCGGGAATCAAGCGTTCGGAGCAAGTCGTCTCGGGGACGAAGTTCACGACGTTCGAGGGGATCGGTCCGCGCGGGCAGCGGGCAGCCACGTGGTTCGAGAAGGATGCGACGATTGTCCTGGGCACCAGCGTGGAGGCGCTCAAACAGATCCTGGCAAGTTGGAGCAGCCCCGAGGGACGCACCCTGGCCGAGAACCAGAAGTTCGCCGCGATCGTCGAACGGTGCCGCGACGGCAAGGGCGAAGAGCCGCAGGTCGTCTGGTACGTCGATCCGATCGGCGTGCTGCGGGGGGTCGGCCAGCGAAACTCCGGGGTCCAGTTCGTCATCGCCTTGCTGCCGACCCTGGGACTGGATGGCGTGTCGGCCGCGGGGGGGAGTTTGACGTTGGACGCCGGGCAATTCGACTCGATCATGCATGCCCACCTCTTGCTCGAAAGCCCGCGAAGCGGCGTCGTCGAGATCGTTGCCCTGGAACCCGGCGACACCCGGCCTGAACGTTGGGTCCCCGGCGACGCGGCAACGTACATCACGGTCAACTGGAACGTCCAACGGAGTTACAAGACGCTGACCAAGGTGTTCGACAGCTTCCGCGGCGAGGGGGCCTTCGCCCGCGAAGTACAGCGGCGATTCGAGCCCATCGGGTCGGCTTTCGCCAACGAGATTCTGCCCTGCCTCGGCCATCGCCTGACCTATGTCAGCCGGATCGATCGGCCTGCCACCGTGACGGGGCCGGGAATCCTACTGGCCGTGCGCCTGAAGGATCCGGCGGCGATGACGAAGATTCTCGAAAAGGCCTACGAGCGGAACAAAGAGGGGATGACGATCGGCGCCTCGGGGGAACACCGGTACTACCAGGGGCGGATGCCACCGCCGAAACAGGGGGCCGACGAGTCGCCACCTGCCCCATGCGTCGGTGTGCTCGACGACTACCTGCTCTTTGCGAACCGGCCGGACATGTACCTCAAGGCCATCGCGACGCGCGACAACCCTTCGGAGGGCCTGGCCGAGGCATTGGACTACAAGCTGGTGGCCAGCCGCATCAGCCGGCTGGGGCGAGGCCCGAAGCCGGCTCTGACGCGCTTTGATCGGCCGGAAGAGGCGATCCGGTTCTTTTACGATCTGGCCCAGTCCGAGCGGGGACGCCAGCAGCTTCGTCGGCAGGCCGAGCGGGGCGACCCAGTGGCCCGGACCCTGTACACGGCCTTGGAGTCCCATCCCCTGCCGCCGTTCTCCATACTTCAGAAGTACTTCGCGCCTGCTGGCGCCATGCTCGTGGACGACGAGACCGGACTGCACTACACGGCGTTTTCCCTCCGCCGGAAGTAGTACGGCGGGGGCGAAAAGCACCACCTTGGCGGCCTTGGCGTCTGTCTTGGACGCTGGGTCCCTTGTGCGCCTCCCCGGCGGGGGATATGATGCGTAACTTCCCTTAGCGTTTCGGAGTGTTTCATGCGGCACGTGCTTTCGGCCCTGGTTCAGAACGTGCCGGGCGTGCTCTCGCACATCTCGGGCATGCTCGCGTCGCGTGGGTACAATATCGACAGCCTCGCGGTGGGGGAGACGGAGGACCCCCAGTTGTCGCGGATGACCTTCGTGGTCGTGGGCGATGCCGCGATCCTGGATCAGGTCCGCAAGCAGCTCGAGAAGATCGTCACCGTGGTCCGCGTGGACGACATCAGCGCCCGGGATTACGTCGAGCGCGATCTGATGCTTATCAAAGTCTCGGCCCCGGAACGCCAACGAAGCCAGATCCGCGAACTGACCGACATCTTCCGCGGTCGAATCGTCGATGTCTCCAGCGACATGGTGATGATCGAGATTTCGGGCAAGGAGCGGAAGATCGAGGCCTTCATCGAGCTGATGCGCCCGTTCGGCATCGTCGAATTGGTGCGCAGCGGCCGGATCGCAATGGTCCGGGGCAGCGCCCCATCGTCCGACGCCAAGGGATGAATCGCCAAGACCGAAAAACCACGAGGAGCAAACCATGCCCGCCAAGATCTACTACGACAAAGACGCCGATCTTTCGCTGCTGAAGAACAAGACGATTGCCATCTTGGGATACGGTTCCCAAGGACACGCGCACGCCCAGAATCTGCGCGACAGCGGGTGCAAGGTGGTGGTGGCCGAGCTGCCCGGCACGGCGAACTACGAGTTGGCCGTCAAGGACGGCTTCCAGCCGCTGGCCACGGAGGAGGCGGTCAAGCAGGCCGACCTCGTCACCATCCTGCTGCCCGACGAACTCCAGGCCGATGTCTTCCGCGCCCAGATCCGCCCCCACCTCAAGCCCGGCAATATCGTCGTTTGCTCCCACGGGTTCAACGTCCATTTCGGCCAGTTCGAGGTGCCCAAGG
>JANLFZ010000373.1:0-2121 GCA_024653385.1 Thermoguttaceae bacterium
CGGGCCGCCGCTCTCAGGCCGCACCGCCACCTGCCTCGTGGCATCGCCCGATCCGCCAAAGAAGCGGTCCCACAGGGCCCCGGGCTGGATCTGGCCTGCCGCCACCAAGACCACGAACACGATGCCCAAGGCCAGCGCCAAAGCCACCGCGGTGCGCCACCAGGTCCTTTGGACGGCGGTTCTGCGGAGGTAGTCGGGGACGGTGGGTCGCGCGGGCTGCGCGGCAGGTTGAGCCGCCGCTCCATCCCCACCCTGGGAAGGCGCACCCGCCGGCTCCGCGCCGGCCCCGGGCTCCTGCTCCTCGCGGCGCACCGCCTCGGCCAGCCGATACATGCGCTGGCGGCTGACCGGATCCACCTCGGCCGGCTCGTGCAACACCGTGGCGAGAATCTCGTGGCACGACGCCACCTCGGCCAATTGCACGTCGGACTCGAAGCATACCTTCTCGAAATCAGGCACCTGGCTGTCGGGGAGCCGGTTGTCGAGGTACTCGGCCACGGTGTTCGGATCGAGCCACTGCCCGCGCTCCGACACGCTGGGCGCGCCCAACCGTAGACGCCGCGTGACTTCCCGGATCCGGTGCACCAGCCCGGTGGCCCGCTCGCTTTCCTCGATTCGTCGTCCTAGATCCTGGGCCTCTTCGGGCGAAAGACCCACTCCGTGCAAGTAGGCCAATAGGTAGCGGAGCGTCAAACGCGCGGCCATGGCAATTCACCTTGGGAAAGGAACCCTCGAATCCGCCAAGTTCTGCCTGTCCTTACTTATTAGTGCCGTTTCGCGAGAGTTTTCGTACAACGATTTCCCTTCGATTCGCGCCATTGCCGCAATCGCTGATGTAGAAAGGACTTTCGCCACGGTTGCGGCGCCTCGTCCACGCCGGCGCCTCGGTGGCCCCCTTGTCGGGTCACGCGGCGCAACGCGAGAATGGCAACCATGCACAAGCTGGCGAGTGGCTTGTTTTCGGCGTCGCGCGAACCCGACGCCTCATGGCATCAGGAGCCGCATTCATGCAACTCGACGACAAGTCGGCATTAGTCACCGGAGGGGGTAGCGGTATCGGGCTAGGCATTGCGCAGGCATTGGATCGCGAGGGCTGCCGCGTGGCGATCGTCGGACGCGACGAGGCGAAACTCCGCGCCGCGGCTGCCGCGTTCAGCCGGCCGCCCTTGGTCCGAGCGTGCGACGTGGCGAATCGCCGGGCTGTTGCCGATCTGTTCGCCTGGTTCGAGTCGCAGTGGGGCACGCCCGATATCCTCGTGAACTCCGCCGGAGTGAACATCGCCCGGCGCCAGATGAGCGAACTCGATCCGGCCGACTGGGACCAAGTGATGGCCATCAACGCCACCGGCGCGTTCAATTGCATTCACGCGGTGTTGCCGGGCATGCGACGGCGGGGTTCGGGACTGATCGTCAACATCTCGTCGATTGCGGGCAAGCGGGCGATGAAGCTGGGCGGAGCGGCCTATTGCGCGGCCAAGTTCGCCATGACCGCCTTGGGGACCACCGTGGGCCTGGAAGAGCGGCCTCATGGCATTCACGTCACGAACATCTATCCGGGCGAGGTCGCCACGCCGATCCTCAAACACCGTCCCACGCCGGTGCCACCGGAACGCATTGCCCAGATGCTTCAACCCGAAGACATCGCCGCGCTGGTCGTGGCCATCGCCAAGCTGCCTCCCCGGGTGTTGGTGCCGGAACTGGTCGTGACGCCGCTCTATCAGGAATATGCGTAGCATGCCGCGAAGGGGACGGTAGCGTTCGCGAGGCTCGCGCCGCGAGAATCGGGACAGTTCGCGGGAACGGTTGCAACGGCGAGTACCGCGCCGGTGCGGCGCGGCGTTTTTCCTCTTCTGCCGGAATTGCCCCGGCCGATAGACCCAGTGTGCGCTACCGTGATCCGTATCAGGAGGCCCCGGATCTGCCCACATGGAAGTCCACTCCACGCGTTTCGGACGGATCGAGTTTGCAGCCGACGACATCCTGTGCTTTCCTGAGGGATTGCCGGGTTTGACGGATTGCCGCGAGTGGGTGCTCTTGGCCGATCCCGAAGACGATGCGGTGGTCTGGATGCAGAGCATCAGCCGGCCGGAAATCGCCCTGGCGGCGGTCAGCCCCCGGCGG
>JANLFZ010000373.1:2143-6201 GCA_024653385.1 Thermoguttaceae bacterium
TGTGCTGGCCGTGGTGAGCAAGAGCGACCGTGGATTGTCGATCAATCTGCGCGGGCCGCTGGTGATCGACACCGATCGCCGGGTGGGCCGCCAGGTGATCGCCAACGGCGATGCCCCGGTGCAGTACTTGATTCCGGCCGCGGCGGCGCTGCGGAAAAGCGCGTAACCGGCTCCACGGAAGGAGACGGCCCGCCATACCGCCCCGCGGTCGGCCGGTCCGCCGGCCGGACAATGAGCGAAAAAAGGAGCGATCGATGTTGGTCTTGTCCAGGCAACGTGACGAGAGCATCGTCATCGGCGACAACATCGTTGTGACGATTGTCGACATCCGGGGCGACAAGGTGCGGCTGGGAATCGAGGCCCCCACCGAAATCCCCGTGCATCGCCGCGAGGTCTTCGAGGCGATCCAGCGCGAGAACCTTCGGGCTAGCCAGCTCGATCCCAAAGACACCCACGGACTTGGGGCCAAGCGGCCAACCGAAACGGGAACGCCCAAGAACGCCTGAGGTCCGCGCCCGTTTCGAAACTGACGGTTGTATCGAATCTGACGGCCCCGGCAGCGAGGTTACCACGCTGGCGAGGCCGTTTTTCTTTCGCAACTCATTCAGGATGCCGAGAAGATTGACGGGGGGGACGAAGGCGAAATACGCAACCAACCCCAAACAGCCTAAAGCGCGTATTTTCCCAAGTCCGATAAGTCCCCTAAGGTAACATTGAAAGGTGACCGTTGCGCGGGCCTCGGCTCGTGCAAGCGACCGGCCGCAATCACCAAAAGGAGACGGTCGCCACCTTGGTGCCGATTCGCTTGGACGAAGCCCTTACATGAGAGAGGTGGTCTAGCATGACCCGTATCAACACCAACGTCAGTTCGTTGATCGCACAGAAAACCCTGGCCCGCACGAACAACCAGTTGCAGCAGGCCCTGACTCGGTTGAGCACCGGCTTGCGCATCAACGTGGGCAAGGACGACCCGGCCGGCTTGATCGCCAGCGAGACCCTCCGCAGCGACATCGTCAGCACGCAGCGCGCGATCACCAACAGCGAGCGGGCCAACCAGATGATCGCCACCGCCGACAGCGCGATCGGTCAGGTCAGCAGCCTGTTGAACGACATCCGCGGGCTGGTGACCGAGGCCGCCAACCAAGGCGCGATGAGCGCCGACCAGATCGCGGCCAATCAGCTCCAGATCGACTCGTCGCTCGAGGCCATCAACCGCATCGCCCAGACCACCAGCTTCCAGGGCAAGCGGCTCTTGGACGGCAGCCTCGACTTCGTGACCACGGCCGACACGGTTTCGTCGATCACCGACCTCCAGATCGACCAGGCGAACCTGGGGGCCGCCGGCCAGATCACCGTCGATGTCGAAATCTCCACGGCCGCCACCCAGGCCACCATCACCTCGGCCTCGGGCGAGGCCACGGCTTCCGCCACGCTGTATTTTGCTGCTCGGGGAACGTCGACGCTTACCACCAGCGGCACCGGAGGTGCCTTGGACATTCGGGCAAAGTCGCTGAGTCCGGAATACGATGGCGTGAGTATTGTCTTCAACGGCGCCGCGAGTTCCGCCTCTGCGAGTTACGATTCGGAGAGCAAGATCCTCACGGTCAACTTCAATGACACCACGACGACCGTCACGCAACTCGTGGCTGCCATCAACGCCACGAACGAGTTTGAGGCCGCGAGCACAGCAACCGGTACCGACACCGTCACCTCGGCAACGAATGTAACCACCAACCAGGAGTACCTAACGATCACGGCCCCGTCGGCGGGCACCGACTACAACGGCGTCGAGATCAGCGTCCAGACCAGCGCCTCGGTGGCCGCCGGCTCGCCCACCGCCGTGTACTACGCCGACACCAAGCGGTTGGTGCTGACCATCAACGACACGGACGCGACCGCTCTCAGCGACATTGCCACTGCGATCACCAACCAGACCGATTTTACCGCCACGGCCAGCGTGGGCGCCACGAATATCTACGGCGGCGGGACGGCCGACAAGAAGGCCGTGGCCAGCACCCTGGGCACCGGCTACTTGACGTCGGGCTTCTCGTCGGCCACGAATGCCTACGGCACGCTGAACTTCGCGGCCGGCAAGGCGTTCACCTTGACCACCAGCGGCGGCTCTGCGGTGATCGACATCAAGGCCAAGTCGGTCGGCACGGCCGAGAGCGACGTGAACGTCATCCTCGATGGCTCCAAGACCTCCACATCGGCCACTTACAACTCGGCCACCAAGACCCTGACGGTCGAGTACAACGACACCACCACGACCGTCGCCGAACTCGTTGCCGCGATCAACACGGTCAGCCAGTTCGACGCCCGCGTGAGGTCGGGTACCGGCACCGACACCGTGACCACCGCGTCGGCCTCCGGGACCACCGGCGTCGACTCGATCAAGGTCACGTCGCTCATCCCGGGCGCGGATTTCAACAACATGAACATCCGCATCCAGCGGCAGGACGGACTGGGCGCCGCGAACCCCACGGCCGCCTACGACTCGGCCAACAACGTGCTGACCATCACGATCGACAGCACTGCCGCCACCACGCTGGCCAACATCGCCAGCGCCATCGACGCGGTCGAGGGCTTCAGCGCCGCGTACTCGACGACTGGCGCGGGCGTGATCTTCGGCGACAACACCGAGGCCACGGTCACCGCCAACACCGGCAGCACCGGCGGCAATGCCCTCCTGGCCAATACCGTCATGGAGATCGCCGGCAACAAGGGCATGGAAGTCTTCAATTTCCAGGCCGGAACGTCGGTCAACCAGATGGTCGCCGCCATCAACCTCGTCAGCGACGCCACGGGGCTTAGCGCCAGCCAGAGCCTCGGGGTGATGACCCTCACCTCGTCCGACTACGGCAGCAAGGCCCTGGCGGCCGTCACCGTCACCAGCGAGGGGTCGGGCGGCACCTTCAAGAGCGCCTTGAGCGCCACCCGGGCCAACGGCACCGACATCGTCGCCCGGATCAACGGCGTGAAGGCCAACGCCGACGGGAACACGATGTCGATCAACACGGCCACGCTCGACATGACGCTCACCGTGGCCGCGGGCACCACGGGCGTGCTCGAGTTCGTCATCAGCGGCGGCGGCGCGCTGTTCCAGCTCGGCCCCGACGTGGTCACCAACCAGCAAGCCCGCATCGGCATCGCCAGCCTCAACACCGCCCGGCTCGGCGGCACCAGCGGCAAGCTGTACCAGTTGGCCTCCGGCGAGTCGGCCGCGCTGGCTACCGACCCGACCAAGGCGGCCGCGATCGTCGATGAGACGATCACCAAGGTCACCAGCCTCCGCGGCCGGTTGGGTGCCTTCCAGCGCACGACGCTGGACACGAACATCAACTCGCTGAGCGATACGGTCGAAAACCTCACCGCGGCCGAAAGCGCGATCCGCGACGCCGACTTCGCGGCCGAAAGCGCGGCCCTGACGCGAGCCCAGATCCTGGTGCAGTCGGGCACCGCGGTGTTGGCCATCGCCAACCAGAACCCGCAGAACGTCCTGGCCCTGTTGCGGTAAGGGTCCTGACACTCGCCGTAGCCAACAGCAGCCGGTCCGCCGCCGTGGCGGACCGGTTCGTTTCTTGAGCGGTTGCTCCGGCCGCCACCACCCCGAAGGCGCGTCCAACACCCGGGACAAACCCTGCGATCGGGCGAAGGACCGTCACCCCGGGGCCTCGCTCTGGTCGGCCTCCTGTGCTTGCCGGCGGCCTTGCTCGACGTTGACTTTCGCGGCGATGGCCCCGCCAACGAGAAAAAACACCAACAAACTGGCGATGGCCCAACGGGCGCTGCCGGTCAGCAGGAGCATCCAGCCGAACAGGTTCGGGCCCAGAAAGCTCGTCGCCTTGCCCGAAAAGTTGAAGAAACCGAAGAACTCGCCCGTGCGCGACTCAGGGGTCATGGTGCCCATGATCGCGCGGCTGACCGACTGCGTCCCGCCCATGACCATCGAGACGATCCCGCCCAGGATCCAAAACTCGAACTTGCTCCGCACGAGGAACGCCGCCAGGAGCAGCCCGATCCAGACGGCCAGGCACCCCAGCAGGGTCCGCTTCTGG
>JANLFZ010000374.1 GCA_024653385.1 Thermoguttaceae bacterium
CGCCAGCGAGGGCTTCCCGGGCCAGCCCGCAACACCCAACCCTCGCTGGCGCTTCGGGTTAGTGTTCCCATCCCGACCCGACGTGCCGGCGAGCATACTAACCCGACGCGCCAGCGAGGGCTTCCCGGACCAGCCCGCAACAGCTAACCCTCGCTGGCGCTTCGGGTTGGTATGGGGTGGCTTGCTCTTTGAGAATTTCCCGTTTTGGCCCAAAGATTTCTCGCTGGCCGACGAATGGCTTCCCGGGCGACGAAGCGTCGCCCAGCGCAGGTTGAACCCATCCAAACCACGTCGGAAAACGGGAGAATCGGTCATGATCAAGAGAGTCCTTCTTGGGGTCGGAGTGGCCTTTGGCCTGGGGCTCTTGTTCTTTGGACGCGACGTCCTG
The DNA here is from genome assembly GCA_024653385.1 of Thermoguttaceae bacterium. Classification (GTDB taxonomy): domain Bacteria; phylum Planctomycetota; class Planctomycetia; order Pirellulales; family Thermoguttaceae; genus JANLFZ01. The sequence goes on from JANLFZ010000374.1 coordinate 389, forward strand.
AGCTACGCGCGAACGTCGGTGGGGGCTGTCAAGGACACGGTGCGCAGCAGCGTCCCGATCGAGTTCGAGTTGGAGCGGGCTCGCCAGATGATCCGTGATCTGGAGCCCGAGGTCCGCAAGAACATGCACGCGATCGCCAAGGACGAAGTCGAGGTGAAGCAACTCGGCGAGAAGATCGCCCAGCTCGACAGCCGGCTGGCGCGGGAAAAGGAAGACATCCTCCGTCTGAAGACGGATCTGGAAAGCGCCAAGGGCAAGGAGGTGTTCGAGTACGGCGGTCGCAAGTACACGGCCGCCCAGGTGCATCAAGATCTGGCCAACCGCTTCGAGCGTTACAAGACGGGCGAGGCCACGTTGGCCCAGTGGCGCAAGTTGCACCAGACGCGGGAGCAAAGCGTCGAGGCGAACCGCCAGCGGCTCGAGGGCATGTTGGCGGCCAGGCGCCAGCTTGAGGTTCAGGTCGAAAGCCTCGAGGCCCATCGCCAGATGTTGGCCGCCGCGCAGACGACCAGCAACTCGACGTTCGACGACAGCAAGCTCGGTCGGGCCAAGGAACTGGTGAACGAACTCCAGACGCGCTTGGCGGTTGCCGAGAAACTGCTGGCTGCCGAAGGCACCTTCCAGGGCGAGATCCCCGTCAGCGAGCCCACCCCGGCCAACCTCCTCGACGAGGTCGGTCAGTACTTCGAGCCGGCCAAGGCCGAGGCCCAGTCGCTGGCCAAGGCGCAGTAGCCAAAAGGGCGTGCCAAGGCGTCCAGCGCGAGGGCGTGCTACGATGATGGTCTGGCGGACTCCCGGATACTGGAAAGCGTGTGTCATGGATCGTCCCCTGCCGACACGAAGCGAACGGTTTCTGCTGTGGGTGGACGCCATCGGAGGGTATTGGATCTGCTTGGGCGACGAGGTGGTGCTCGGGCAGCCGCTTTCCTCCAGCACGGACGTGCCGATTCTGGCCGATTTGTCGGCGCGCCACGCCCGCATCCGCCGCGACGGCGAAGGGTACCTGATCGAGGCGCTGCGCGACGTGTATGTCGACGGCCGGCGGGTGCCGCAGGTAGCGCTGTTGTCCGATGGCAACCGGATCCAGTTGGGCAGCAATGTGCGGCTGGTGTATCGTCGCCCCCATGCACTCAGCGCCACCGCCCGGTTGGATTTCGCCAGCCACCACCGTACCCAGCCCTCGGTCGACGCCATCTTGTTGATGGCCGACGCCTGTGTGCTGGGGCCCAGTCCGCACAGCCATGTGGTCTGCCGCGACTGGCCGCACGAAGTGGTGATCTACCGGTGCGAGAACCAGTTGTATTGCCGGACCCGAGGGAGAATCGAGGTCGATGGGGTACCCCATAAGGACCGAGCCATGATCGGCCTCGACTCGCGGATCGTCGGCGAGCATTTCGCGATGAGTCTCGAGCGGATTTAGGAGGCCTCGGCAGAAAGGTATTCCTCAGGCATCGCGCGAGGCCAGCGGGCCTCGGTTCCAGGCGAAGCCAGAGGAGTACCGAGGGGACGGCGGCGTGTTACAATGAGGGTTGGACCCATGAACCTCCTGGTGGCTACCGTGGAACCCAACGGCGAGAAGCTCGAACGCGACGGCCCGGTTGGAACCGCGGGGGACCGATCCCCCGCGATCCCGGCAGGGGGGTCGCGGTTCACGTATCCCAGTGGCGCCCAGCCACTTGCTGGTTTCACGATCAAGCGGGGGATTGGGCACGGCGGGTTCGGCGAGGTCTACTACGCGGTCAGCGATGCCGGCAAGGAAGTCGCCTTGAAGCTCATTCGCCGCAACCTCGACGTCGAGTTGCGGGGCATCCGCCACTGCTTGAACCTGAAGCACCCCAACCTTCTGTCGATCTTCGATATTCGCCAGGACGGGCAGGGCGACAACTGGGTCGTCATGGAATTCGTCACCGGCGAACGGCTGGAGGACGTGATTACCGCGCACCCGCAGGGGCTACCCGTCGACCAGGCCCTGGCCTGGTTTCACGGCATTGCGGCCGGCGTGGCGTGCCTCCACGATCATGGCGTGGTTCACCGCGACCTGAAGCCGGGGAACATCTTCTCCGACGAAGGCATCGTCAAGATCGGCGACTACGGCCTCTCGAAGTTCATCTCGTGCAGCAGGCGCAGCGGGCACACCGAGAGCGTCGGCACCGTCCACTACATGGCCCCGGAGATCGCCAACGGCCGCTACGGCAAGGAAATCGACATCTATGCCTTGGGCGTGATCCTCTACGAGATGCTCACCGGGCGCGTCCCGTTCGAGGGAGAAAGCGTGGGCGAGGTGCTGATGAAGCACCTGACCACCCCGCCCGACGTCTCGATGCTCCAAGAGCCGTTTCGCAGCGTGATTGCCCGGGCGATGGAGAAGGACCCGGCCAGGCGGTTCCGATCGGTGGGCGAAATGATGGCCGCGCTGCCGCGACCGGTGCGCCCCGAAGTACACGCCGGGCCGTTGCCGTCGTTTCCTGGCCGCGGCACGGCGCCGACGATGCCGGGCGCGGCGCCCGGCGCCCCAGACGCCGGCGTGGGGCAATGGCTCACCGACGAACCCATCCTCCGGGGCCTTCGCGGGTTCTTCGGACGACTCGTCCACGCATGGAATACGTCGTACAACACGCCCGCCAAGGTCGCCTTGCTGGCCGGCGGCCTGGCGCTGGTGCTCTTCTTCGGCTGGGGGCTGGTGCCCTTCGCGGCCGCCCTGCTGTTGCTTTACGCCTGCTACTGCATGGTTCGAGCCATCTTCCAGATGATCTCGGCCTCGCGGCAGTCAAGGACTGCACCGCCGCCGCCGTTGCCGACCGGCATGGGCGTCCCTCCGGCGCAGCCCGGTTCCGCCACACCGGCGGCCGAGCCCTGGGAGCGCGGGCACGACCGCCGCGAACGCCCGCGCAAGCCCTCTCCGCACGACGCTGCCGTCAGCGCCCTGGTGCTCAAGCCGGCGCGCGAACGGGTCGCCGAATTGCTCGGCTCGATGCTCGGCGGCTCGCTGGTGGCGCTGGCCATGACGGTCGTCATGGTGCTCGTCAGCAGTTTCCGCGGCGTCGATCCCCAGCCCGAACAGGCCGCTTGGCTGGCGGTAGTCGGGCTCCTGGGCGCCTGGGTGGTCCTCGTTCCGTCGAAGATCTGGGAAGGCACCCGCGGCGATCCGATGCTCCGTCGGTTCGTGCTGATGGTCATCGGACTGGGACTCGGCGCGGCGGCGTCCGGCTTGGCCTCGCTGCTTTGCGTCGAGCTGCCCTACGACCCGCGACTTTCGGCCGGGCCGCATTTCCGCATGCCGGCCAGTTTCTACGGGCCGGGCGGCCAGCCGTACCTCATGGCCTTCATGGCCGTTTTCGGCACGCTGTTCCTGGTGATCCGCTGGTGGCGGCAAAGCGATCCGCTGCGGCCCGTGCGGCTGAGCGTTTGGTCGATGATCAGCACGGTCATCCTGGCGTGGATGATCGCCGAGTTGTGGCACTTCCCCGCCCCGTGGCTGATGATGCCCGCCTGCACCATGTCGGTGTCGATCCAGTTGTCCAGCCCGTGGATCGACCCCAAGCGGCTTCACGGGCAGAAGAGCTGACGGGCCCTGGGAGAAGAAGGAGGTGCGCCGATGTCAGCGGGAGGATTGCCATCCTACGGAACGACCTGGGCCGTGATTCCGCTTGCGATCATCGGCATGGTGGTCGTGATGCTCGTGGCCGGGCTTGTGCTTCTGGTGGTCAACCCGAGAACTCGCCCCTTCGGTCTGGCGTTGCTCTTCGCGCCGTTGATGCTTGTGGTGCTGGGGTTCTTCGGGGTCTTCTACTTCTCGGTCCAGGAGGCGCAAGTGGCCCACGAGGCTGACCTGGCGGCGCGCGATACGGCCCAAGCGCGGGTGCACGCCGAGCGGGCGAGGGCGGAGCCGGCGGCGCGGACCATCGAGTCGGCCAGCCCCCCCAGCGACCCTGCGGCCGGCCCCTCGCTCGCCGAGAAACCCGAAACAGCCGCCTCGGCCGATGCCGCCTCGTCCGCCAAGAGCGCGCCCACCAAGGCCCCTGAAGCGACCGATCCTTCGGGCCGGCCGGCAGGCGCGAACCCGCCGGCGCGTCGGCCGGCCCGGCCCAATTGGGTCGAGGCGCCGCCCCGCCGCGTCGGCGACGCGTACGAGATCGCCGTGGCCACGGATCCGTTCGCGACACGGTTGGAGTGCGAGGCCCGACTGCCGCAGGCCCTCGAGCGCGCGGTTGCCCAATACGCCGCCGTGTACCTGGGCGACGACGAGGCCGCTTCGCAGATCCGCCTGCCGCTGGACTTCTTGCGCACGAAGGTGGTTGCCGAAGAGTGGGAGGAGCCCTTCGACTCGTCGGTCGGGCCCATGGTTCGCATCCACGCCCTGCTCCGGTTCGACCGCGCGGCCAACGCCCGCATCGACGAGGCATGGCAACGCCGCGTCGTCGAGGCGCGGCTTTGGGGCCTGGGCACGGCGCTTTGCGGCGTCCTGGCCACGCTCGCCGTGGCCTGGGCTTACGTTCGCCTGGACCTTGCCACCGGCGGTGCATACCGTTGGCGCTTGCGGATGGCGGCCGCCCTGGTCATACTGGCAATATTGTTGGTCGCCGTGCGTGCGACGGCTTGATGACGGCACGGAGCCTGTGGACTTGGGAGAGGTGGCTGGCCGTCAGCTTGCAGGCCGTGGCACACGTCCGTTGGGCGCGATGTCCGCCTCCAGCCAGACCGATCACTTGCTCGTCGAACGGGTCCGCGCGGGCGATGCCGATGCGTGGAGCGAGTTCATTGCGCGCTTCGAAGGCCGGCTGATGGCCTTCGTCGAGAGCCGTACCCGCAACCGCGCCGCGGCCGAGGACGTGGTTCAAGAGACCTTCCTCGGGTTTCTGACAAGCCTGCCGAATTACGACAGCCGCCGGCCGCTGGAAGGCTACCTGTTTTCGATCGCCGCGCACAAGCTGACCGACCTCCTGCGCCGCGAAGGGCGCCGGCCAACGCTTCCGTTGGTTCCCGGGGGGTCCGACCCCAGCAGCTACGATCCGCCGGGGCCGGCCCGGGCGCCCAGCAGCCTGGTTCGCAGCCGCGAGCGGCGCCAATTGGAAGAGTCGGCCCTGGTGCAGGCCATGGCAGGGCAGATTGCCGCCTGGCAGGCGCGGGGCGACTGGCAGAAAGTCGAGTGCGTCGAACTCATCTTCGTGCGGGGCTTGCCGAACAAAACGGTGGCAGCCCGGCTGGGGATGTCGGAACAGACGGTGGCCAATTACAAGTTCGAGTTCCTTGCGAAGCTGCGCGCCGCGGTACGCAAGCAGGGTCTGCCCGAGGAGGTTTTCCCGGAACTGTACGAAGACGAAGGCGCCTAGCGCGAACGTGGCGTGTCCCACGCGGGACGAGCACGAGAGAACATCATGGCCCAGTCGGTCGGCACGTCGGAACTCGAGGCGTATCTCGACGAGGCCCTTCCCGCCGAGGAGATGGCCCGCATCGAGAAGGCCTTGCGCAAGGATGGGGCCTTGGTTCGGCAGCTTGCCGCGATTCAAGCCCGGCGTGACGCGGGGCTGCATTCGCTCGGCAGCATCTGGCGCCGCCACCGGCTGAGCTGTCCGAGCCGCCAGCAGTGGGGCAGCTATCTTCTCGGCGCGCTGTCCGAAGAGGCCGCCGAGTACTTCCGCTTTCACCTCGAGGCCGTCGGTTGCCGGTTCTGCGAGGCCAACCTGACCGACCTGCGCCGGCAACAAGGCGAATCGCAGGAGGCGGCCCAGGTGCGCCGCGGCAAGTACTTCCAGTCGAGTGTCGGCCGCCTCCGCTCGGCGGAAGACAAAACG
>JANLFZ010000375.1 GCA_024653385.1 Thermoguttaceae bacterium
CGCCGCGGGCCCGCAGGCCGCCGCGCGGCGCTTGCCGAGCTGCGCGTGCGGGGGTACTGCGACTTCCCGAATTGGCTGGCCTACGTGCAGCCGAACCCGCCCAACCCGGCCACGTTCGCCTCGGTGAGTCCCTTGGGCTACCTCGACGCGCGGGAGAGTTACGCCATCGACCCGCTCTACATCGCCAAGAACTTCGGGGCCGACGGGCTGGCCCAGTTTCCTTTCAATCATGTGGCGCCCAACACGGTCCTCCAATGGAGTTCGCCCGCGGTGCAATGGACCATGCCCCGGGTGTCGATCCAGCACGCGGGGCTGAATCCCGCGATCCAGGCCGCGGTGTTCGATCGGATCTTCACCTGGCAAGACGACACGGTCTTCGGCCGGCCGGCCGAGCAGGACCGTCGCGCCGTGCCCATGTTCATTGCGGGCGCGACCGGCCCCGAGCGCTGGTCGATCGAGGGGCGGTACTCGTGGATGGCCACCGTGTCTCCCGCGCCGGGACACGAACTGCCGCCTAGCGGCATGTTGCCCCCGCGCTTCTCGAAGGACGGCAAACAGACCTATCGGGTTTCGGTGGTGGTCTTCGACAGTCGCTACTTCGACCGGCCCGGCAGCACGGATCTGGAATCGGGCACGCCTCCGGAAGAGCGGTGGGCCAACGTGGTCGGCTTTCCCAGCGCGGCAGGCGGTGTGAGCCAGGGCGGGGGCGACGTGGTGCTCGAGTGCGACACCTCCGTGCCCGGGGCCAACGACCCCAGTTGGCTTCGCCTGCGCCAGGGCGAGTGGCTGATGCTGGCCGGGCTCGAGGCCGTTCCCGGCCCGCCGAATCCGCCGGCATATTACCGCAAGGTCTTCCGCTGGTATCGCATCGTGTCGGTGGGCGAGCCGGACTCCGCCAATCCGCTGCGGCGCCAGGTAACCCTCGCCGGCCCCGACTGGATGATGAATTGGAACGTCGGCGGCCAGGCCAAGGCGGCCTTGTTCACCGGCGTGGTGGGCGTGTACACGGAAACCGTCGAAGTGGAACGATAGACCATAGCGATCAAGGGCATGCGGACGTTTGGTAACGAGGAATCGGTCATGACCAGTCGCAAACGTGGCCCGGTGCGCCGCGGCGTGCTGATGCTCTTGGTGCTGGGCATCTTGGCGATGTTCGGCATGGTGGCGATCGCGTACGTGATCATCACCGCCCAGTTCCGCGAAATCGCCGAGACCCACCGCAAGATCGGGCAGTACGCCGAAAAGCCCGAAGAGCAGCTCGATCAGGTGGCGATGGCGGTCTTCCGCGGCGACGACAACGCGGCCGATGTCATCGGCGGGCAAAGCCTGCTCGGCGACCTCTATGGCAATGACTCGGTCGTGGGGAGTGTCGAGATCTACAAGCCCCAGTCGGGCGAATCGGTGACCGACGCCAAGGTCCTGGCCACGAAGCCCAACTACGTGGCCCAAGGGCAGATCTTCGAGATTACCGTGCGGCTGGTCGAGCCGTCGGACCCGACGCGGCAACTTCCCATGCACCGCTTCCCCGGCCGCGTCATCACCTTCTTGAGCGGCACGTGCTCGGGAATCAGCACGCGCATTGTGGGGGCCCGGCAAGCGACCGACTCGAGCGGCGCGCCGATGGTCTGGCCTTCGACCGACACGACCACGGGCCAGCCCGACCCGCTGGCGGGCCAGCCGATCTGGCGACTCCAGCTTGTGGCCGAGGAATGGCTTCCCGAGGGCCCCGGCGCTCGGCCCGGCAAGAACGCCTTCGACGACGATGGAGGCGGCACGGTCGACGATCCCGTGGAATTGGCTTATCCCAACCCCGCGCTGGGCAACCTCGCCATGCAATTGCGCGGCGACACCGACGACCTGCGCTACGGCGACCGGTTCGTGATCAACGGCTTCCCGTTCAGCGGCACGGGGTTCGGATTCAACCCGGCCACGGGCCGGCTCGACGAGATGCGCAGCGGCTGGGACCTGGCCTTGCTGCCCTATCATCCCGACAACCGCACGCCGGCCGGCGGAGCGAACGAAGACTACGACGCGGTCGACTACCAGAACATGGCCCTGGCCCTCGTGCTGCCCGACGGGCGCGTGCCGGTGCCCTCGTTCGTGCGTCCCGAGCTGAACCGATACTGGTTCCGCCGCATCAACGGCCGGGCCGTGGATCCGGCCGACCCCAACGACTTCTACAACAACCTGCCGGCGGACCTTCAGCGGTGGATTTGTGGCCGGCCGCTGTGGACGCACCATCCGGGGTTCACCGGGAGCAACCCGGCCGTCACGCCGACCAACCCGGGCGGATTCAACCCGGTGTGGGACGGCGTCACGACGCCCTGGGACGGCGTCACCGGCTTCGCTTGGGACGTCGACAACGACGGCGACGGCAACTACGACAGCGTGTGGGTCGACGTGGGCCTGCCGGCGCGGACGTTGCCCGACGGCCGGATGTACAAACCCCTGGCGGCCATCCTGGCGGTCGATTTGGGTGGGCGTCTGAACCTCAATGCCCACGGCGCTTTGGCCCAGCGGTTCCCCGGCTACTACAGTCCCGTGGTGCCCGGCGGCAACCTGGTGTTCGCGGGCGAGCCGGGCTCGCCGCCGGTGCTGCCGCGCGGACTGGGCTATGGCCCGGCCGAAATCAACCTGCTGCCGCTTTTTAGCCACGTGGCGGCAGCCAGCCGGCTGGGGTTTTATGACAGCCTGCTCTTGGGCGTCTACGTCGCGGCGGCGAACCAGACGATCGACGGGCGCTACGGCGAGAGCTGGCGCATGCGCGATCCGGCCAACCAGGGCCTTCCGGCCCCGGGCCTTGCGCGCGTCGCGCCGAACAACTACGCCCCGCAAATCGAGCCGCTGTTCTTCAACAAGTTTTGCGACTACCCCCAGTGCTTTCCGACCGATTGGGCGGTGTGTTCGTACGGCGCGTTGCCCGACCTGAAGGGTTCCCTGGCGATGGGCGTGGATCTTCGCGGCCAGCCGATCTATCAGTTGGTCGACGAACTTCCGGCGGTTCCGACCGGCGGCAACCCGTACCTCTACGCGCTGTCGAACACGCCCTACGAGATGAATCTGGGGCGCGCGTCGCCGCGGGGAAGCCAGGTTCCGGTGCCCACGGACCATCCGTTCTCGGTGTACGAATTGGAACGGCTGTTTCGGCGCAACGACCGCGACACGCAGGCGATGCCGCGGCGTTTGACCCTGCTCTCGACGGCCGGCTCGTCGCTCGACGCGGTGCTCGCGCCGCGGCGGCACGAGCTGACGACCGAGCAGTGGGACCTGCCCTGTCCCGCGGCCGTCTTCACCCCGGCGCTACGCCAAGAGAGCGTCAACAAGGGCCTGGGCGTCCGGCCGCAACACATCGCCGATCTGCTGCGGGCGAAGCTGCCGGCGGGCCTGCCGCCGGATCAGGTCGCGCGGCTGACGCGGCAACTGTTGCCGCTGGATTTCCTGGCCGGGCTGCGCATGGACCTCAACCGGCCGCTGGGCAACGGGCGCGACGACAACGCGAACGGCGTCGTCGACGAGTGGGAAGAGGCATTCTTGGGCGAGACGATCGTCGACGCCCAGGGCTCGAACGTCCCGTGCAACCACACGAACGGAATCGACGTGAACAACGACGGCGTCGTGAACCAGATCGACCGCCGGCTGGCGCGCCAGCTTTATGCCCGGCATTTGTACGTGCTGATGATGCTGCTGGCCGACTGGGACGAGACCGGCGCCGCGCATCCCGCGTGGACCGACCGCGACGCCCGGGCCCGGTGGATCGCCCAGTGGGCGGTCAACGTGGTCGATTTCCGCGACCGCGACTCGGTCATGACGTGCTTTGAGTACGATCCCGACCCGTTCACCTCGGCGGGCTGGCGCGTGGACGGCGACCCCGCGACCGACAACCTGGGCGGCACGAGCACGGTGCCGCCGGTCGTCTGGGGTTGCGAGCGGCCCGAGCTATTGATCACCGAAACCTTGGCCCTGCACGCCCGCCGGACCGAGGACCTGGCCAGCGATCCCAGCGGGAAGAAGACGACGGACACGACCGATCCGGACGAGGATTTTGACCAGCGGCTCTATCCCTTGGCGTCGCTGTTCGTCGAGATCTTCAATCCCTGGCCGGCGACGCTCGGCGACGCGGGCGAGTTCTGCTACGACCGCGGCACCAGCAGTTGGCGCAATGGGGTGTTGCTGAACCAGCGCACGCCCCAAGGCCACCCGGTGTGGCGACTGACGATCACGCCGGGCGACAACGAAAACGACCCCGACGACCCGAACTCGGGCACCCAGCCTCCGATCGAGCGGAGCGTGTACTTCGCCGATCCGACAAGCTTGCCGGCCAACGCCGACGATGCGGGAGCGGTCCGGTATCACAACACCCGGCCGATCGCGCCGCTGTTGCACAACCGGTACGCGGTGATCGGGCCGGGCGACGCCAACGGGCGCACCCAGATCAGCGCGCCGACCGATCCCACCGACACGAAGATCCGCCAGATCGTGTTGGCGCCGAATACCGATCCCGATGCCCCCGACCAGGTGCAGATGCTCTTCAACGAGAACGCCAACGCGGGCAACCAGTTGCCGGTCGCCCGGATGAAAAACCCCATCGCGGTGCTCATCGACGAACAGCGCGACACGTCGACGGGCACGGGAACGGTGCGGCGCATGAGCGTTTCGGAGCCGGCGGGCGGCTATACCGGGCTCGACCCGACGACCTTCGAATACAATCCGATCCGCGACGCGCCGGTCGACACCGACGCCCCGCTGACGCAGACCGGCCTGACGCCCCGGTACAAGATCGTCCACCTCCAGCGGCTGGCCAATCCGCTGGAGCCGTACGATCCGGTGCAGAACCCCTACCGGACGATCGACACGGCGCCGGTCGACCTGTTTACGTACAACGGTTGGGACCCGGCGGGGGATTCGGCGACGGAGCCCGGGGCGACGCCGTACCTCCAGGATCCGCCGGTCTTCCACAGTCGCGAGCGCGGCGTGTCGGAGCCGTTGGGTCGGAACAACGTGTGGCGCCCCGAAGCGTTTAACCGCCCGGCCGCCGCCGACGCGGCGCCGCTGCACACCAGCGATCAGCGCGAGACCGCGCCCTTGAGCCATTGCTTCAACCGCGTGCTCCAGCACACCTTGGGGTACTTGAATCGGCCCTATTTCGTTTCCGGCAATCCGGACCCCAATCCGCGCGACGGCACGCTGCCGGAGTACGTGGGCGACGTGCCGGCCGGGCCGCCGGGCTCGCCGCCGTTCCCCATGATCCCGTGGAACAACCGGCCCTACGTGAGTCCGTTGGAATTGCTCTTGGTGCCCACGCACCGCTCGTCGCGCTTGCTCTGGTCGATTTCGAGCCAGATGCTCGAGACGAACACGCCCTATAGCGCGCCCGCCCCAACGCAGCCCGGTTGGGAGAACGGCCACTTCCCGTTCCTGGCCAATTACTTCCACTCGGTGATCGAGGGCGGTGCCGCGCGCGCGGCCCAGTTGCACCGGATGCTGGAATTCGTGCGCGTGCCCTCGCCGTTCGTGGGCACCGAGATCCAGCTCAACCCGGCCACCGCGATCGCGGGCACCCACGGGTTCTACCCGCCGTTCCATCACCTCTCGACCTACCGCGAGCCGGGGCGGATCAACCTCAACACGATCTTCAGCCCCGACGTGTGGGCGGGCCTGATGAACGACCTCGATGCGAACTTCGCTCCGACGCTGTTTGGCCGGGCCGATTTCTTCAACCAGCGGTTCTTGGTCAGCCGGCGCGGATACGGCAGCGCGGCGGCCGCTTGGGAACAGACCTTGCTTGCGATGGACGACAATTTCCCGTCGCGGTTCGCCAACCCCTTCCGTTCGTTCGCCGGAGGCCAGCTTGTGCCGGGCGCGCCGCCGCCGCCGCTCGATCCGGCCAATGGGCGCGAGATCAACGCGACGCTCTTGCGCGAGGATCCCGTCAACTCCCAGCGGCCGTTGTTCGCGTTCGATCGGACCATCGCCCCGACGCAGGCCATGCCCTACAACGATCCCGACCGCAATCCGTTCTTCCGCTACCAAAGCCTCCAGCGGTTGGGGAACCTCGTGACCACGCGCTCGAACGTGTTCGCCGTGTGGATCACGATCGGCTACTTCGAGGTGACGCCGGTGTCGGTCGACGCCGCGCATCCCGACGGATTCCAGCTTGGGCAGGAGTTG
>JANLFZ010000376.1 GCA_024653385.1 Thermoguttaceae bacterium
TTCGCTTCCTTGGGTTCCATAAGATTGCCCAACTTATAGTTTTACAGGCCCTAAGGAACCTGAGGCCATGAACAACTTGCTGCAAATCACCTATTGGACCATCGGCGGCTTCGAGGGCCAGAAACCCGTGCGTCAAGCCCTCGAGGACGCCAAGGCGTGCGGGTACGCGGGGCTCGAACTGGCGTTCGGCGCGGGCGAGTTGAATACCGACACGACCGAAGCGACCTGCCGCGCGATCCGCGACGAGGCCCAGCGCGTGGGCATGGCGATCGCGACCATGGCGACCGGTGCCTACTGGGGCTGCTCGCTGTCCTCGCGCGACCCCGCCCAGCGCAAGGCGGCCATCGCGTTCACGCGCAAGTACATCCAGGTCGCGGGCTGGCTGGGCATCAAGACCATCCTGGTCATTCCCGGGGCGGTGGACGTTCCCTGGGACCCGTCGGTTCCGGTGACGCCCTATCAAGAGGCGTGGGACAACGCCACCGCCTCGCTCCGGGAGCTGTTGCCGGTGGCCGCCGAGAACGACGTGACCTTGGCCCTGGAGAACGTGTGGAACCGGTTTCTCCTCGGCCCGATCGAGTTCAAGATGTTCATCGACCAGTTTGCCAGCCGGTACGTGGGCAGCTATTTCGACGTCGGCAATGTCGTGATCACCGGCTATGCGCAGCATTGGATCGAGATCCTGGGTCCGCGCATCGCGGCCGTCCACGTGAAGAACTTCCGGCGAGAGGACTGCGCCGGCGGGTTGCACGGGTTTGGCGACGATCTGCTGTCGGGCGACGTGGATTTCGCCGCCGTCCGAAGCGCCCTGGAGAAGATCCAGTACACCGGTCCGATCACCGCCGAGATGCTGCCGTTTTGCCGCTTGCCCAACATGACGCTGCCCGACATGGATCTCGCGCGCGACACCGCCGTGAAGCTGAAACGGGTCTTCGCCGAATCCTGAGCGTCTTCGGTCCTTTACGGTCCGAAAAACGTGGCGCTCCCCTTGTCGCGAAGGGGCCCAATCTCCGCGACCGGCCACGCCTGAGGCAGCCCGAGGGCGACGGGTGCCCTCGGGCTCCGATGGCGGGTCCTCGTGGTGCGTCACGGGCTTTAGGGCCCCAGCTTTTCGATCGCCTCGGCAATCGCCGCGCGCCGCGCGTAGATCGGCGCGGGATCGGTGGTGAAGGTGGTCATATCGCGGGTGATTTCCGAAGGGACCTCCAGCAGTTGCTCGATCCGCTTGGCCTCCTCGGCGGAAAGCGCGCCGCGCCGAGCCGCCAGGCGCTCGCGGAGCAGGTAGAGGTACTCGTAATCCTCCACGCCCTCGCGGAGCATCTCCCAGCGGATGCTCGAGACCGGCGACTCCAAGACCGGCGCGTCGCCCGAAAGGCCCGGCACGGCGGCGGCCTCCGGCGGGTAGATGAAGCGGCCGTCGCCGTTGCCCCAGTAGGCCTTGGTGCCGCGCGGCGTGCCGTAGCCGCTCACGTAGCCCATCGGGTCCTCGTAGGGGTTCTGTGGCCGCTCGGGGTAGGCCGCGCTGGAGGTCCAGTAGTTCGTCGACCAGACCAGCGTGCCCGTGATCTTCCGCTGCCACGTTTGCCAGTGCCACACGCGAAGCTCCGTGGCCGGGTGGTCGATGAAAAGCGTGCAATACGGGGCCTTGGGGCCGCAACACACGTACCACCAGAACCGTTCGCCATGCTGCCGCCGCTTCTCGGCCGCCGCGTGATCGTAGTTGAAGCTCACCGGACACCAGATGTCCACCGCGCCGAACAGGGCCTCGGTGGGCTCTTCAGTCAGCATCCGCCGAATGCCCGGCGCGTAGCGTTTCAGCCGTTCCATGCCGCTGCGCACGAAGGCGTAGTCCTTCGGATCCGGCTCGTCGAACCAGTAGACGTACGCCATGTCGAGCCAGCCCTTGGCGCGCAGGTGCGATTCGATCTGTCTCACTTGGTCGGCGAACAGGGCCTGGTACTGGGGCGTGTCTTCCTTGAACGGGCCGATCTGAGGATCATGCCGCGCATGGAACGTGCCTCCGCCCATGCCCTGGATCGGCAGGCTGAAGTTCGTGAAGTGGTACTTCTCGATCGCCTCGGCCATCGCCCGGTCGAATCGCCCAAAGTCGATCTCCACGCGAGGCTTCGCGGCGTCGGTGATGAACTTCACCTCGAAGTGATCCAGCGGCGTGGGATCGTACGGGCTGATACGGTGCTCGGCAAACGTGCGGAAATACAGATCCATGAGCTTGCGCCGGTCGGTCTCGGTCTTCGCTCCGTGGTACTGGAAGGCCAGGCCGAGATCGAGCCCAAAGGCCGTTTCGAGATGGTTTCTCTCGGGTAGCGCGAAGTTCCACACGTGCAGTTTCAGCGGGACCGTCGCCGACCAGCCCGAGGCACGCAGGGCCACCGAGCCCGTGTAGTCGCCCGGTGGAGTGTCCTTGGGCACATAGACCAACACCCAAAGGGGCTGGTTCGCGCCGGAGGGCACGTCGAGCGGCTTGTCGCGGCGCAAGGGCGGCAGCGCGTCGGGCCACCAGTCGCGCACGCCGGTTCCGTCGGTCGGATGGTCGACGAAATGGTAATGCACCCGCAGCACGCGCACGTGCTGGGCGGCAATGGCCGCGCCGCCGGGCCCGGCCAGCGGACCGGCCACGGCGGTCAACCCCGAGAGCGCTTCCTTGGGCCGCACGACGATCTGCACGGCCTCGTAGTCGTTGCGCGCGGCGGCGAGCCGGGCGGCGGGGCCCTCCTGGGTCGGCAGCGGACGGTTGCGCGGCACCTTCCGGGTCGCATCGCACCACCAGACCGCCGCCTTGCCCGAAATCCCCTCGATCTGTTCACCGTAGTCCGGACGGTAGAACTCGGGCACGGTGAAGGGAATCGCGGTTTGAAGCGATCCCACGCCCTGGACGTTCACGTCGAGTACGATCCGGTGCGTGCCGGGATGCCGGATCGCCGTCTTCAGCTCGAAGGTGTGCGACCGGCCGGGGTAGATCGGCGTCTCGAGCGGATCGAACTGATCGCCGCTGGAGTTCGGGCGTTCCAAGGTCGCGGCGAGGACCGCCGTGGTCTTTTCGGACGACGGGTTCTTGACCGTCACCTGGAGCGTCGCTTGACCCGACGCCGGGTTGTCGTCGAGCGTGATGCTCTGGACGGCCTTGTCGAATCCCGCCGTGGAAGCGTCGGCATAGAGCGTGCGGCCCGTGCCCGACGGCGGATCGCCCGACAACGGCGCCTCGAACCGCACCTCGTTCACCTGGAAGCTACCCTTGCCGTCGGCGGGCCGCAGCCGCAGCCAGAGGGCCTCGCACGGAAACAGCTCGGCAGGAAGTCGGGCCTTGGCGGTCCCCAAGCCGTTTTGCCGCGCCAAGGGCCGCCACTGGTGGCCGTCGCGGCTGACCTCGGCCTGGCAGGCGCCGGCCGTATGGTGATTGACGGTGAACTCGACCTCGCCCGCCGTCATGGGAAACCCCGGCAGGCCAAAACGATAGGTGACCTGGCTTTCGCCCGAGAGGCACCAGCGGTCGCTATTGAACGGCGCCGTGGAGCTGGCCAGCGTGCGGTGGAAGTTGCTTCCCGGATGCCCGAACACGCCGTGGAACGTGTAACGCCCGTCGCGGATCGACTCGCCCTCTCCCAAGAGCAGCCGGCCCACCGGCCGGAACACCGGGATGACCGGCGTCAGTCGCACCGCGTCGAACTGGATCGTGCCTTTGGTCTCCCACTGACCAACGCGGATCGCGGCGGTGCGAACTCCGTCAGGCACGCGGAACACGTGCCCGTACCATTGCCATGTGTCGGCCAGTCGCGGGTAGTCGCGGTTGGCGAACGTGGGGCCGGAGATCACGCACCCGGCGCCTTCGACCTGCCGGCCGCGCATTTCGAACCGGTAGAGCCCGCCCGGCGCCACCGACACGCCATCGCACTGCCATTGATTCGATCCCTTCCCGTCGCCCGTCACCTCCAGCACGTTGCGATCGACCCAGCGGCCTTGGCCGCCCGAAAGCGCCCACCCGGCCGGACTGCGGTCGCCCGAGGTGAAGTCGGCGTTGGGGACCAAGGACACTTCGGCGGCCGCCAGGGGAACGACCGCCACCACAAGGACCACTAGCAGCACGCCGGATTTCACGGTGGCATTCCTCCGAGACAGGGAAACAAGCAAACTATGTGCCGCTGATTGTAGCGAGGCTCGGCGGCTCCCGCCACTGCGGCGAGCCGCAACAAGCCGCGGGGTGCTTGCCAAGCGAGCGCGCCGCGGGTAGACTGGCCGTGGGTAGTTGCGACGGGCAAAGGACCAGCGCCCGTCGCCCGGGAAGGAACCGGGAACATTCGCGTGGTGCTCATGGAAACGGCGGCACCCTTGGTGCGTCAGGACCCCACGGTGTTCGTGGTCGATTCGGACCCGCGGGTCGTCCAGATGATCCGCCTGTTGGCCCGGCCGTTGGACTTCCAGCCCGAGTTCTACTCGGAAGCCGAGGAGTTCCTCGGGGCGTGCGATCCGGCGTTCGGGGGCTGTGTGTTGTTGAATCTCGACCTGCCGGGGTTGTCGGACCTGGGGGTCTTCGAGCGTCTGTCCACTCTTCGCATCCATTTGCCCGTGGTGGCCCTGTCGGCCCGCGACGAGGTGGCGTATGCGGTCCAGGCGATGAAGGCCGGGGCCGTCGACTACCTTTCCAAGCCGTGCGCCGAGGTCGATCTGGAAAGGGCGCTGCGCGAGGCCCTTCAGTGGGATGCGGAACACCGCCAGGAGATCCTTTTCCACCTCAAGATGCGCCATCGGATGGAGCAGTTGACTTCCGGCGAACAGGAGGTTCTCTGGCGGCTGATCGAGGGGCTTTCGAACCGCGAGGTGGCCGCCGAACTGGGGCGCAGCGTGCGTGCCATCGAGGCGCGCCGGGCTCGGGTGATGGACAAGATGAAGGCCAAGAGCTTGCCCGAACTGGTACGCATGGTCCTGGCGGCTCAAGATCGTTGCCCTCCCCGCACATGGAGGCTAGAATGAGGAACAATCGGAGGGTCTCGCGTTCATGTCCGTTACCCTGGCTGGGTTCGTCGAATCGCTCACCCAGTCCGGCCTGATGAGTGCCGAGGAGTTGCGGGCTTTCATCGCGACGCTCCCGCCCGAACGGCGCCCCGTCACGGCCCCCGATCTGGCCAGGGAACTCTACCGCGCCAAGCGCCTGACCAAGTACCAGGCCCAGGCGGTCTACCAAGGCAAGACCCGCATTTTGGTGCTGGGCAACTACGTGGTTCTCGACCGGCTCGGGCGTGGGGGCATGGCGTTGGTCTTCAAGGCCCAGCACCGTCGCATGCAGCGGATCGTGGCGCTCAAGGTGTTGCCGCCCGAGATGATCGAGTCGGAGGAGGCGATCGAGCGGTTCCAGCAGGAGGTCAAGGCGGTCGCCCGGCTGTCGCACCCGAATATCGTCACGGCCTACGACGCCGACGAGGCCAACGGCATCCATTTCTTGGTGATGGAGTGCGTCGACGGCGACAACCTGTTGACGCTGGTCCGCGAATACGGCCCGCTGTCGGTCCCCAAGGCGATCGCCTGCGTGCTTCAGGCCGCCCGCGGGCTCGAATACGCCCACCAGGAAGGCATCATCCACCGCGATATCAAGCCCTCGAACCTGCTCTTGGACAAGCGGGGAACGATCAAGATCCTCGACATGGGCCTGGCGCGGATCAAAGAGACCGTCACCTCGGCCGACGACGTCGAATTCGTGCAAAGCGGCTACGTGATCGGCTCGGTCGACTATATGTCGCCCGAGCAGACTTGCGACATGAAAGCGACGGACCAGCGGTCCGACATTTACAGCCTGGGCTGCACGCTGTTCTACCTGCTTTCGGGCAGGACCATGTACCGCGGCGACACGTTCGTGCAGAAAGTGATCGCCCACCGCGAACATGCCATCCCGCCCTTGCGCGAGGTCCGCAAGGATCTGCCCGATGGTCTCGAGGCGGTCTTCCGCAAGATGGTGGCCAAGAAGCCCAAGGACCGCCACCAGTCGATGTCCGAGGTGATCGGCGACTTGCAGGGCTTCGTGACGCCCGCGGCGTTGAAGGGGCCAGGGCCGTTCGTCGCGCTGGCGGCCAACGACGATCCGCGCGGCCTGCCGGCCGAGTGGACCGGCGAGGGGTCCGGGCCGATCTCGATCCCTTCGCTCGACGACC
>JANLFZ010000377.1:0-1626 GCA_024653385.1 Thermoguttaceae bacterium
GTCGACGTTCGCCCCGGCGAGACCCTCGGCGAGGTGCTCGACCGGCTCGGAGTCCCCCGCGCGCAGACGCGAATCCTGTTCGTCAATAACCGCCACGCCACACTCGACCAGCCCCTCGAGCCCGGGGACCACGTGGGCGTTTTTCCCGCCATCGGGGGCGGATGAGCGCGCCGGTCGGTTGCCGCGGCCAGAGCGAAGCGCGGGCCGCTTCGAGATTCGCAGGCTCCCCGCGTTGGGGCGCGGTGCCGTGGACCGTCATGTCGGCACCAAGCGCGACACGACGACGACCCGCAGATCGCATACGTTCGTGTGGGTCGGGCCGGTCCGCAGCAAGGCATCGAGGGGGGCGAAGAAGTGGTACGCGTCGTTGCGCGCGAGGTAGTCGGCCGGGTCGAGGCCGAGTGTGGCTGCGGCCGAAAGCACCGAGGCATCGAGGATCGCGCCGGCGGCGTCGGTCGGGCCGTCCTCGCCGTCGGTTCCGCCCGACAGGAGGACGATGCCGGACACTTCCTCCCCGGCCAGCCGCGCCAGCGCGGCCAGTACGAGTTGTTGGTTCCGGCCACCCAGGCCGCGCCGCGTCGCATCCACCAGGCGCACGACCGGTTCGCCGCCGCTAATGAGGCAATCGGGGCCCTCTTGTGCGCGCATCGCCAAGGCCATCTCGGCCAGGTGGCGGCCCACCTCGTCGGCGAGACCCTCCGATCGCGGGGCGCTGGTGGCCGCCGGCGCGTAGCCCAGCCGCACCGCCTCGCGGGCGGCAGCATCCACGGCGGTCGCGTTGTTGCCGATAACGAGGTTCGTCGCAGGACAGGTTGTTCCCCTCCCCGCAGACAAAGTTCCCGCACGGCCCGGCAGCCCGCCAGTGTGCCTTTCGAGATAGTCGAACACGCGCCGCGGAACGCCGGCTCGTTGCGGGTCGAAGCGGCGGAGGATCTCCCACGCGGCCTGAGGCGTGGAGGTATCCTCGACGGTCGGGCCCGAGGCGATCACATCCAAGGGATCGCCCAGCACGTCGGAAATGATAAGCGAAATCAGCCGTCTCGCGCGGCACGCGCGAGCCAAGCCGCCCCCCTTGATGCGGCTGAGCTTCTTGCGCACCGTGTTGAGTTCCTCGATGTTCGCCCCGGCAGCGCTCAGGAAGCGCGTAACGGCGAGCTTGTCGGCCAGGGTGATTCCTTCGACGGGGGCGGGCAAGAGGGCCGATCCGCCGCCCGACCAGAGACCGAGGCAAAGGTCCTCGGGCCCGAGCGACTCGACCAGCCGGAGGATCTCCCTTGCCCCGGCCACGCCGGCCTCGGTCGGTTCGTTCACGCCGGGCGGGCGGGCGCCATGGAGGTGGATGCGCGCCAGGGGCCGGACGCAGTCCTCGGGCACGTTGACCCAGCCCGCGACGCCCTTGGCTTCCAGGACGCGCGACCCAAGCGCCTCTTCGACCCCGGCGGCCATGCCTGCCCCGGCCTTGCCCGCCCCCACGACCGCGATCCGGCGGATGGCGCGGAGGTCGATCCGCTCGTCAGCGACCACGAGCCAGTGTCCTTCGACCCGCAGCGTCTGCCGAACCAGCCGGTCGGAACGGACCGCCGCGACGCCCTGGCCATCTGGCAGGCCGGCGTCGAGGCGGTCCGT
>JANLFZ010000377.1:1636-1845 GCA_024653385.1 Thermoguttaceae bacterium
GCCTGCCAGATGGCCAGGGCGTCGCGGCGGAGTCTCGTCGGGTCGCCCGCGGCGGCGCCTACATCTTGATTCGGAGGATGTCGAGCCACTGGGCTTCTTCCTCGACGATGTGCTGGCCGAGGCTGGTGGTGGTCTCGGCCCGCATCAAGAGACCTGCCAAGAGCGGCTTTCCTTCGAGCTTGAAGACGCCGGCGACCGAGCACCAGGGC
>JANLFZ010000377.1:1855-6151 GCA_024653385.1 Thermoguttaceae bacterium
GTGCCCTTGCCGCCTTGCCCCGGCAGGCGCACCTTGCTGAAGAACATGTGGGCGAACCCGCGCGCGCTGACCTGGGCCGGCCAGCGCCTGTAGACCGGCCGGTGCGAGGCGATGATCGCGGTCAAGCCGGGCACGATCGCCTCGAAAACCTCGTTGAGCTGGTTGATCGGCGGCAGTTCGCGGACCCGGCCCGCGGGCGCCAGCACGATCGCGGCCAGGCGCACCGGCACATTGTAGTAGTACAGGGCAGGCCCGCTGGCGGGCGGGCCGACGGCCGGCAACGACAAGACGTCGATTTCGAGACTCGGCTCCTGCCTGGCCACACGCCCCGCACGCGAGCGGAGCAGCCGGCGCACGACCACGATGGTGATGACCATCGCCGCAACCACGGCGCCCCAGACGAGCACAACATGGAGCCAACCTGGCGGCACGGCCCCGGCCGCATCCTTGAGCATGCCGCCGACGTCGTTCGCTTGAGCGAGGAGGGTGTTCATGCGGGCCTCATGAAATGGGGTAGGCTCCCGCGCGGCCTGGCGCTTGGTGAATGTCACGCCCTGGCCGACGCCGCGAACCGGTCGACTTCTTCGCGCGTGGGCAACGACGGCTGGGCCCCCAGACGCGTGACCGAAAGGGCTCCGACGAGACTTGCATAGCGCACGGCTTCGTCCAGGGGCAGGCCGCGGGCCAAGGCGCAGGCCAGTCCACCGCTGAAGGCATCGCCGGCCGCGGTGCTGTCCAGCGCCTCGACGCGGAAGGCAGGCACGAACCCCGCCTTCCCTTCGCCCATCCATACCGCTCCCTTGGCCCCCAACGTGACAATCGCGCTTTGCGCGCCGCACTCGAGCAGTCGCTGGGCCGCCTGCCGAGCGGACGCCTCGTCGGTCACGGCGATGCCGGTCAGACGCTCGGCCTCGGTCTCGTTGGGCTTCACGCAGGCGACGAGCCGGAGCAATGCGTCGGGTAGCGGGCTGGCAGGCGCGGGGGCCGGATCGAGAATCACGCGCACCCCCGCCCCGGCCGCCAGCCGGGCCGCGTGCAGGATCGTCTCCACCGGCGTCTCGAGCTGGACCAGCACGATGTCGGCCTGGCGGATCCGCCCGGCTGCCCGGTCGACGTCTTCCGGCCCGAGGTGGTTGTTCGCGCCGGAGGCGACCGAGATCAGGTTCTCGCCCCGGTCGTCGACGAGGATCAACGCCACGCCCGTGGCGTGCTCGGGGTCGCGGAGGATGAAGCTGGTGTCGATTCCCTCTCGGGCGTACCCGGCGACGGCCTGGTCGCCGAACACGTCCTGGCCGACCCTGGCCACGAAGGTTACCTGGGCCCCGAGCCGGGCGGCCGCCACGGCCTGATTGGCCCCCTTGCCGCCGGCGGCCATGACGAACTGTCCGCCAATGACCGTCTCGCCCACGCGAGGGATCCGCGGGCTCTTGACCACCATGTCGGTGTTCGAACTGCCAACCACGACGATGCGAGGAGGGGTCATGCGCGTGCGTTTCCGTGGAAAGGGATGTTCCTTGCCCAGGCGCGGCCGGTAGCGCGGGGCCGCTCGGCCATGGTACGGCCTGCCCTTATGCTCCCGACCAGATGATTAACGCCAGTCCGACGATGTATCCGACGAACATCAGCCCGATGAGGGGTTTCGTGGCCGGTGGGGCCTCGCGGAACTCGCGCCAGATGAACACGCCCCAGAACGCGGCGACCATCGTCGCCCCCTGCCCCAGGCCATAGGAGATCGCCGATCCGGCGACGCCGAACGCGATGATGCTGAAGGTCATGCCCACGGCCCAGATCATTCCGCCGACGATGCCCCAGAGATGGTCTTGCGCCGTGCCTTTGAAGTAATCGGCAAGCGGCACGGGATCGCCCACGAACGGCTTGACCATGATCGCCGTGTTGAAGACGAAGTTGCTGGCCAACATGCCGAGCGAAAACAGCACCATGGCCGTGTACGGGCTGAGCTTTCCCGCTTCCATGTTCACGAAATTGTTCGACATCGAGGCGGCCACGAAGCGGTAGAAATAGCCCATCAGGATGCCGCACAGCACGGCCAAGACGAGCCCTTTGAGGCCGCCCCCCTTGGTCTGGCCCGGCAAGGTGCGGTACGCCAGCGCGTCGAGCACGATCGCGGCCACGATGAAGGCCACGCCGAGGAACAAGGCGATTGGCTCGCCCTTGGGCGTGGCCCAGTAGTTGACGACCACGCCGAGCACCAAGGCCAGCCCGATGCCCACGGGAAACGCCACCGACATGCCGGCAATCGCAATCGCCGCCACCAAGAGGATGTTCGCGGCGTTGAAGATGACGCCGCCCAACAGGGCCGAGCCCAGGTTGCCGGCCTCCGCTTGCCGAAGATCGGCGAAGAAGCTCCGCCCCGCCGTGCCCATGCTCCCCAAGGTGAAGGCGAAAAGGAGGGCCATCAAGAGGACGCCGAACACGTAGTCCCAATAGAACAACTCGAATCGCCATCGCTTGCCGGCCAGCTTCTGGGTGTTCGCCCAGGATCCCCAACAGAGCATGGTGACGACGCAAAAAACCACGGCCAGCGGATACGACTCGATCACGAACATGGTGCAAGACCCTCGACGGACGGCGCCTGGTGCCCTCGATCGTCCAGAATCCTAACCGGCGCGGGGCAGCACCGCAAGCAGGCCCTGCCAAGAACGAGAACGGCCCCGGCGCGAGAGTCCGTGAGGACCCGCGCCGGGGCGACTCGACGATCGTGAAGCCCCCGTGTTACTGCGCGCCGGCCTGCTGGCCGAGCAGGAACGCTCCGACCCGCGGATGGGCCGCGTGGATCAATTCAAGGATGCCTTGTTCGACGTCGAAACGCACCGTGGCCCCGCGTTCGGTCGTGCGAACCACGAGCCGCAGGTGGTCTTTTCCCTTGGCCCGGTCCAGCGTGGCGGTGACCATCTGGGCAACGCCCTTTTCGTGGTCGCGGCCGAAGGCGCCGACGAAGGCGGCGACGGGCTTCAAAGCCAGCGAGACCTCGAAGGGGTTGGGCGCGGGGGCGGGGGTCGCCGACTTGCGGATGGCCTCCTTCAGGGTCTTCATGGCGTCCTTGCCCGCCGCGAGGTACACGGCCTCCTTGCCGAATCCGAGAACGACGTCGAGCGTCTCGCCAAAGGCACGGACGAACTGGTCGCGGTCGCCGACCGGCGGAGCCGGGAAGGCCAGCGTGTGGAAGGTGACGCCCTCGAACTGTTCGGCATCGAGCTTGAGGCTCGAGAAGGCGGGGTGGTTGTTCTGGAGGAACTCGCCGACCGTGCGCACGACGTTCTGGAGCTTGGCCCCGTCGGCCACGTACCCGCCGGCCACCAGGGTCGCCCCGTTCGGCGAGGCGGCCAGCGACAGGGCCCCGTCGCTGCGCCCGCTGGCCGCGGTGTCGCGCAACACGTCGAAGATCTGGTTCAAGAGGTCCTTCCGGATGCGTTTTTCGTCGTCGGAGACGCCTTCGCGGTCGAGCTTCTTGAGTTCCTTTTCCCGAAGCATCTGGACCAGTTTGGCGGAAGCGGCGGCTTCGGCCTGCGGGGCCTGTCCTACCCAATGCGCCCGCAGCGCGGCGCCGGGCAGCCGGAACCCGGCAAACCCGGTCTTCAGCGATTTCGCCTGGGCGAAACGTTGGGCCAGCGGCGTGCCGCTCTGCGCGGTGAAGGTCAGATCGACGTAGGTTCGCTTCTCGTTCCGGTCGAGGCGCCAGCCGAGGCTCACGTCGTCCAGATCCTTGATCGCCTGGACCACGCCCGACTTGAGGTTCTCGCCGAATTGCTTGCGAATGGCGTAGTCTTCGTCGCTTTCGCCGGATTTCTGGCGGCCGAACTCCTTGGCGGCGGCCTTCTCGACCGCGCCGACGATCCACTCGGCGAACGTGGGCATGTGGAACTGGTAGAGCACATCGTAGCGGGCCGCGGGGGCCCCGGGCTTCTTGCCCGCCGGCTTGGCGTCGTCGGCAGCCTGGGCACGGCAACAGGCGCCCAGCCCCAGGGTCAAGGCCAGCAGGGCGACAATCAATGGCTTTCTCACGGTCAAGTCTCCTTCGTCCAGGGAACACAAAATGTCGGTGCCAGCGCCCGATGCGCGCACTGCGACACGATCCGGGAAACGCACCCGGTGGAAAACTCTTGGATCGCGGCTAAGGGGTCTTGGCCGCGTCGGGCGGCCACAGGGCCGAGGCGAGGTCGAACGGGAAGCGGCTGGCCATCGTCTCGACCGCCAACCGCGCGTCATGATCGAGGTAAGCCCACTTCGGAACGTTCTTGGCGGAATCGACCAACGAGGGCATGCCGGGCCTGCCCT
>JANLFZ010000378.1 GCA_024653385.1 Thermoguttaceae bacterium
CGCGCACATCGCCGTAGCGAGCGACCCGGGCCAGCGGCAAGAGGGCGTCCATCAGGTGACGCACGTCGGCCGCCACCGCCGCGTGGGCCTGGAGCCGCGCGAGCACGTGTTCCATCGCCTCGCCCAGGCCCGCCAGAATCACGCCATCGAGCAGATCGGTCAGTGCGGGCAGCTCCTTGGCCTCGTCCGCCTGACTCTTCACTTTGGCGGCGGCGGCCGATTCCACCGTGTTGCCCCAGACGCTCGCCTCGATCAGCGACACCGCGAATTCGACCTGCCACTGGATTTGCCAGACCTCGTGGAAGGTGCCGGCGGCCGAGCCCGGCGCCCGCTGCGGCTGGCCCCAGTCGATGCCCAGCAGGTGAAGCTGGTGCAAGAGCCGGCTTCGGGCGCGGTCGGTCTCGTTGCGCAGATCGAGGTCGAGGGTCTTGATCTCCGTCGTGGGCTTCAGGCGCAGACGCTTCTGCTGCGCTTCGAGGTCGCGTTGCAAAGGGACGGCCGGCGTGGCCTCGGGCACCTTGCCCAGCCGGTCGCCGATTTCGAGCTTCTCGCGGATCAGCCGCATCGGCGCCGGCTCGCCCTGGCACAACACGGCCTGGATCGCCTCGGTCAATTCGGCCAGGCCGGGCATGGGCAGGCCGCGCAGGGCGGCCAGGGCCTCGGCCAGGCGCACGGTCTCGATGAGGCTTGCCGACGAGGCATCGAGATCGGCTCCGCGCAAGAGCCGAGCGGCGTGCGCGGCCCAGCGCGCGGCCGCCCGGCCGGGCGAAGTCCAGAGGTGATCGTACCAGCCCGGCGAAACCACCCCCGCCCCGTACCCGCTGCGGTACGAAAGCCGGCCGTAGGTCCAGGGGATCCACGTGACCGCGACTTTCGTCTTGGGCAAGCCGGCCAGCACGGCGTCGTCGGCCTTCGCGGGGGGCAGGTTGACCAGGGCCGGGGCGTGCCACGCGCCGCACACGACGGCGATGCGGGCGAACCCCTCCTTCTCGGCCGCGCGGATTACCCGGCGCATGTACGCCTCGCGCTGGGCCTCGAACTTCCGCACAGGCCGGTCCACCGATCGCAAGGCCACCATCGCCTCCATGATCCCCTCGAACAGCCCGCGAGGGTCCTGCCGCTGCTCGATCTGATGCTCCCACCACAACTCGCGGTCGCTGTATCCGGCCGCCATGGCCAGCATGCCCAGCGGGTCGTCCTCGAGCGTCGGCTCGGTCTCGGCGGACTCGTCCTTCTCGGCTTCGTCGATCGCCAAACGGTGGCACTGGGGCAGGTCCATGAATCGGACCGGAATGCCGCGTTGGAAGGCGTAGCGCAACGCTTGCCATTCGGGCGAGAAGACGGCGAAAGGGTAGAACACGGCCCGCTGCGGCGCCTCGGGCGGATAGACCAACAGCGCCACCGGCGGCGTCATCGCCGCGTCCGACGCCAAGGGAAGCACTGCCTCCGCGTCCGGCGGCCCTTCGACCAGCACGATATCCGGCTCCAGCGACTCCAACGCCCAGCGCAGGCTTCGGGCGCATCCCGGTCCGTGGTGCCGGATGCCGAACACGCAGACGCTCATGTCGGCTCCCCCGATCCTTCGCTCGGCTCGAACATGCTCACCAGCAGGAAGAACCCCGGAAAGAAGTTCGCCGCCGAGGCGCTCTCCTGGACCACGGGGCTGGCTGAATCGACCGACCACAAGCGGAACGTCCCCTTCTCGAAGTCGAACGATCGGACCCGGTTGTACGGCAGGACCTGGGGTTCCTTTCGGCCGAAAAACCCCGACGGCCGGTAGCTCAGGCCCTCGGGCAAGAACATGAGGTTCGGGGTCCATGCCACCGGTTTGCCCTGGGCCAGTTCTCCGGCCATGCGCGCCGCGATGACCCGCGAGACGTGGTCCCGAAGCTGCTCGAGATCGTCGTCCACATTCTTGAGCTGGGCCACATAGGTAATCGAGGCGGCGGGCGACTGAAACCTCAAGGTAAAGCTGGTGCCCGAGTAGACCCCATTGATGAACATCCGCACGGCGTGGTAGGTGAACGACTGCGTCTGGTCGAAGCGGACTTCCTTGGCACCGAAAAGTCCCGACTGGCGAACGCCCTGCTCGCGGCACTGGAAGACCGATGCGGGAGCGAAGAACACCCCCACACCTGCCGCCACCGCCAGCCCCACCGCGACGACGCCCACCCCACGCAGGTCGCGTCGGGCGAGCAAGATCGTCCCCAAAATCAGCCCGAGAACGGCCAGCACGATCAGCAGAACACGCGGGGTGTGTTTCCGGCGCTCGAACAGCACGCGGCCCAGCGCGCTGGGACGAAGCTCGCGGCCGTTGGCGCTGGGCGGCACCGCGCGAGGCGTCGGCGCCGCTTGCACGGTCTGCGCCTGCTGCTTGAGCCAATCGGCCAGAAGCGACTGGAGGATCGGCACGTTGCGACCGGAGGGCGAAATCTTGATGATCGGCTGATCGACATCGCGCTTCCACACGCACAGGTTGCCGCTGAACACCCCCACCTCGGCCAGCTCACCGATACGGACTTCCCTCGGGCCGGCCTTATCATGGACCGAAAGCGCCTGGCGCGTGAGGGTCCAACCGTCGCCCTCGAGGGCCCCACCCCGCTCCAGGCGGTCGCGGCAGCGGTCGCCGAGGTCCTTCCAAAGCCGTTGGATCAACCCTAACAGCGGATCGTCCGTTCCGGCCGGCAGACGATTGACCATCTCGACGGGGTCGGGCCGTCCCTCGATCCAGACGACCAGCCGGCGCACCAACGCTTTCAGAACGCCGGCGGAGTAGACGTCCTTGATTTCCAAGAGCAGGTCGGTCACCTGATTGTCGCGGTACGGCTGCTCGCCGAGCATGTCGATCACGGTAAAGCCCGAGCCGTTATCGATCACCCAGCGGCGCCGGAAGTACTTGACGCGCGTGACGATCTCGTTGACCGCCAAGAGCACGGCGCCGGCCGCGCCCAGCAGCACGCCCGCCGCTTTGGCTTTCGTCATCACCAGCACCCAGGCCGCGCCGATCAAGACGAGGATTCCGACCGCCCGGAGCACATTCGGCCAGACCCGCGACTGAAGGCCGCGCACTTGAATCGGCTTGGACATAGTACACCTCGACAATACCTTTCGGGCCTTGCGTGCCGGCTACAGTACCTCGCGGCAAGCGCGGTAAAGGTCTTTCCAATCGTCGCGTTCCTTGACGACGGTTTGAAGGTACTCCATCCACACGACACGGTCCTGCACGGGGTCCTTGACGATCGCGCCGGTCAGGCTCGCCGCCAGGTCGCCCGCGCGCAGCACGCCGTCGCCGTAATACCCTGCCATCGCCAGCCCGTGGTTGACCACCGAAATCGCCTCGGCGGCCGAGAGCGTGCCGCTGGGCGATTTGACCTTGGTCTTGCCGTCGATCGTCACCCCCTCGCGAAGCTCGCGGAAGACCGTGACCACGCGCCGAATTTCCTCCAGCGCGGGCTTTTCGGCGGGCAGTTCCAGGGCCCGACCGATCTGCGTGACGCGACGCTCGACGATCTCGACCTCTTCTTCGAGCGTGGCGGGCACGGGAAGCACCACCGTGTTGAACCGGCGCGCCAGCGCGCTGGACATCTCGTTGACGCCCTTGTCGCGGTTGTTCGCCGTGGCAATCACGTTGAACCCCTTCTGGGCTTGCACCTCGCGATCGAGTTCGGGGATCGGCAAGGTCTTCTCCGACAGGATCGTGATGAGCGAATCCTGCACGTCGCTGGGAATACGGGTCAACTCCTCGACCCGCACCAACCGGCCGGTCTGCATCGCGCGCATCATCGGGCTGGGCACCAGGGCGTCCATCGACGGGCCCTCGGTCAAGAGCCGGGCGTAGTTCCACCCGTACCGGATGGCCGCCTCGTCGGTCCCGGCCGTGCCCTGCACCAGCATCGTCGAATCGCCCGAGATGGCCGCTGCCAGGTGCTCGCTCACCCACGACTTCGCCGTGCCGGGCAGCCCGAACAGCAGTAGCGCCCGGTCGGTCGCCAGCGTCGCCACCGCGATCTCGATGAGTTTCGCGTTGCCGACGTACTTGGGCGTAATCTCGACGCCGTTGTCGAGCTTGCCGCCCAACAGGTACGTGCGCACGGCCCAAGGCGAAAGCTGCCAGTTGGGCGGCCGGGGTCGGTCGTCCACGCGCGCCAAAGCCGCCAGCTCGTCGGCAAACTCCTGCTCGGCGTGCCGACGCAGCACGGCGATCGGGGCGGTTGACGCGGTCGTGGCGGCTGGCTCAGCCGCGGCGGGTCTCTCATCCGTTCTCTTGGTCGTCTTGGCCACGGTTGGCCTCCTTTTCGTCACCGGAGGACGGCCTTTCCACCCCGTCGTGCATTCGTCGGCCTGAAAAGGCCATCCTACGAGTTGCCGGTCTTTCTTCTCAACACCCCACGGGCACTTCTCGCGCAAACTCCTGTCGCAGACGGATCACCTCGCGGAACTCGTCGATCGCCTTACGCCACGCGCGGATGGTGTACTCGCTCTGCTCCGGAGAACCCCAAGTCGGCAGGCCGATAGAAGAGAACAACGAGCGCAACGCCGATTCGGCTCTTTCCGGCAAGCTCCCGGGATCAAGGACCTCGGAAAAACACTGCTCCGGAAGCCTCCGGGCGGCGATCGGAAGGGTCGCAAGCCAATCGTAAAACGCGGCGTGGTCGCGGACTCTGTCCGGCTTCTGGGCCGCAAGTGCCGCGAGGTAGGCCCGACCCAGTTCGACACTCCACGGTCGGCCGAGGGCCCCGAGCACCCGCGACCGCGCCACCGGCAGTGCCGGATTGGGCTTTTCCAGCCACCGAGCCATCCGCCGGGCCGCCGGGGACGACTCCATCCGCTCGAACAAGAACGGGAAAAGCTCTTGGGCGACGTGGGCACTCTGCCCCTTCTTCGGCTTCCAGGCGTACCAGGCGTCCCACAAGGCTTCCATCCAAGGCGAGTCGCCGAACTCGACCGCCGCCCGCGACCACGCTTCCCAAAGCGTCAAGCCGAACTCGTCGGCCGCGGCAGCCTCGATCAACGCGGCCGGCGCGGCGGAAAACCGCTCTTGCCAGTGCGAGGGCGGAACCAGCGCGATCACCTGGCCCAGCCACCACGCCCGCTTGCCCACCCCCGGCGGCGGCTTCTCGACCACGCCGTCGCGCTGCCAGTCCTTCTCAAGCTCGGTGGGCGGTCGGACCGTCAAAGCGCCCGGCCTCACGGGACCCTCGCACAACAGCATGGCATCGGCCCGATGCCGCATGCGCGTGGCGAAGCCCGAGTCGGGCAGCCGGGCCAGCAGCGTCGCCGCGATGGCCTTGACCCTCGCGCTGCGGTCGGCCAGGGCTTGTTCGAGCATCGGCTCATCGCCAGGCCCGAGGCCCGTGCGAAAGGCTTCGAGAAACTCGGCCCGCTGGTCCACCTTCTCCTTGGACCAGACAGCGGCCAGCCATTCCCTCGCCCGCGCGGGATCTTCGGCCCGGAGCCGCGCGAGTACCTCACGGCGCTGGGCGGGAGTGCCTTCTTGCCAGATGGTCTCGGCATCCGTCGGCAGGGTCTCGGACAACGACACTGCCGCCGCGGTCCCCCAGCGCCATGCGTCGTTGAACTGGGCCAGCCACCGGCCGCGCTGGCCCAGCACCGGCGCAATGGCCGATCGAAGGTTGGGATTCGGCAAGTCGAGCACCCGCGGAAGCAGCTCGAACGGCACGCGGCGGCCGGCCTTGCGCAGACGCTCGAAGGCTTCCAGCGCCAGCGGCACGTCGCCCAGGAAACGAAGCAGGATTTCGGCGGCCCGGCGCGAGCACTCGGGAAGCGACTCGTCCGGGGCTGCGCCGGGCAGGTCCTGGACCTCGGCCGGAACGTATCCCGCCGTGCGATACACCGACCACGCCCCGGCCCGCAACAGCAACATCCGCTCCGGCGCCACCTCGCTCTGCCCCGCAGCAAGGTGATCGACCGGATGGTCCGAGACCGGCGGCGGGGGTTTCCGCGCGGTGCCGAGCAACGCGGTGTTCAGAAGGTCGTCCATCGGGTTTGCGGCAAGGGCGGTGCTTCTCTTGGGTTCGATTCCACGGCCCAAGGGGTCGTGCCGTCGGCCTTTAGGGCCTGTAAAACAATAAGTTGGGCAATCTTATGGAACCCAAGGAAGCGAAG
>JANLFZ010000036.1:0-16545 GCA_024653385.1 Thermoguttaceae bacterium
CCTTGGCCGACAAGCACCAGCGCGGAACGCGCAGGCGCAAGGGGAACGCCGTGGGCTTGGCAGGATCGACGTGGAGGAGCACGCGGCCCGAGTTCGGATAGTCGGTCTCCTGCCGGACGGCGACCTCACCCGATCCATCGGCCAGCTTGACCGACGATGCCGTATAGAGGTTCACCGTCAGCCCGCCGCCGGGGCCGCGGTAGTAGATCATCGTGGGGAGTTCCGAGACGATGCGGCGGAAGTTGTTCGGGCAGCAGTAGCCGTCGCCCTCGAAGTACTGCCGCGGCCCGTCGAACGGGGTGTAGTAGCGGATGCGGCGTCCGTCGGGCGATTGGGCCGCGAACAGGGCGTTGTAGATCGCCCGCTCCATCAGGTCCCCATAGCGTGCGTTTCCCTCGAGCCGCATCAGGTCGTCGAGCACGCGGAGCAGGTAGGCCACGGTGCAGGTCTCGCCGAGGTTTGTCGTGCCTGCCTGGCTATCGTGCCAGCACTCGTGGTCCCCGCACGTGCCGGTAATCACCAGGCCATTCTTGCGCGTGAGGAAGTCGATCGCCCGGCGTGTCGGCCCGAGCAACTTGTCGTCGGGTTGTGCGCGGTAGAGATGAAGTTGGGCGAGGCAGTGGGCGAAGTAGGCATAGGCATGCCCTTCGACTTTGCCCCAGCGGCCGACCACGATGGGCAAATCCCACTCGGCCAGTCCGCGCTGCTTCAGGCAGAAGTCGCGGTATTTCGGGTCGCCGGTGGCATCGCTGAGCGTAAGCATGGTGCGTTCCAGGCCCGTGACCGCCATGTGGACGGTCAGCCCGCCGGCGTCCCAATCGGGCTTTTCGGACCATCGCGCCAGGATGTAGTCGGCCAGCTTGCGCGCGGCGTCGAGCGAGGGTTTCTCCTTGAAGAGCCGGTAGTCGGTCGAAAGCCCGTAGATCAGGTAGCCCATTTCGTGGATGTCCCACAGGGCCCACATGCGGCCCTTGGGGGCGAGCATTCCCAGGTAGCCATCGGCCTCCTGGGTGCGGATCGCCTCGGCGACGAGGCGTTTCTTGAGCCCGAGCACTTGGGCATCGCCGGTGTAAGCGGCCAGGCGCACCGTGGCATCGACGAGCATGCCCAGGCCCACGAACCCCTCGGCGGCTTGCTTCTTGCGGAACGGTTCGAGAAAGTCCTTCTCGACATCGAGCTTGAGCAGGTTCTTCTGGACGGTCAGGTCGATGCGCCGGCCGATCTCGCCGCCGGCCTTCACTTGGCGCGGGTCGATCGGCTTGAGGGCGTCGTCGGCCGCCCCAAGCGGGCCGGAAAGCGCCACGGCCGACATCGCCGCAGCCACCAGCACACGTCGGAAGTAGGTCCCAAAGAGCCGATGGGCGATCATCGAATCAGCCTCCACGAAGCGGGGGATATTGTCTTGGGGTATAAAGCGCCGCCTTGGTTACTTGAGGGGATGCCTCTTGAAAAACTCCCACATCAGGTCGTTGGCCGAAATGTCCCTGGTGGTCTTGCCGAGCCAGGGGACGGGCCAGGGCCGGCCGGGCCACGTGTGCCCGCCGCCTTGGATCACGTAGAGCACCACTTCGGCCCCGTCCCGACCCGGCCCGTACACCTCCCGGCGCACCGTGGTGCCGTCGTTGGCCTTGTCGGGCAGGTTGGTCGTCTTGGGTTTCTTGGGACAGCCGTTGATCGCGGCCCAGGTGCGGATCGTCTCGTCGACGGACTTGAACACGAGGAATCGCGCGATGCGCTCGTCGGGTCCCTCGTACGGCACGAGTTTGTCGTCCGTCCCATGAAAGTGGATGACCGGCACGGGGCGCGCGGGCCGGCACTTCTCGATGGCCAGCGTCCCGGCCACCGGAGCGATGGCCGCGATCCGGTCCGAGAGTTCCGCCGCCAGCCGATAACACATCATGCCGCCATTGGAAATGCCCGTCGCGTAGACCCGCTTCGGATCGACGTGGATCAGCTTGGGTAGCTCGTCGAGGATCGCACCGACAAAGGCCACGTCGTCGGCGGCCCTCGCGGCGATCGGCGCGCGCAACCCACCCGAGTTCCACACCAAGAGCACGTCTCCCTTGCCCGTCCCGTTCGGATAAACCACCACGAACCCGGCCTGGTCGGCCTTCTCGCTCAGACCGCTCGAGACCGCCATGACCGCCGCGTTGGTCAATCCTCCGTGAAACGCCAGCACCACGGGCGTCGGCTGCTTGGGGTCGTACTTGGGCGGCACGTGCAGCAAGTACGACCGCTCGCGCCCACCGACCTGCACCGTGCGCGTGTGATCGCCCGGGCCCAGGCTCCCGCCGGCACCGATGGTCAACGCGATCAGACAAACCAGGCTCATGGCGAAGGTCCCCGATGGCTCGGTCTTGCTGCATCTTAGGCGCCGCGCGCGCGACCCGCAAGCCGGTTGACTTCCCTGACCAGGTCCGCCAGAATCAGGCGCGACGCGGGAGCGGGGTGAATCGTCTGGCGGAGGTGCAACATGGCGGCAATCGGACGGGTCGGCCTGCTGGCTTGGGTCGTCTTGACGTGCGGCGCGGCAGGCGCGGCAACCGTGCTGGTCGAGGCCGAGGGCTTTCAGGACCACGGCGGCTGGGTCGTGGACCAGCAGTCGATGGACGTGATGGGCTCACCCTATCTCTTGGCGCATGGCTTGGGCGTGCCCGTGGCCGATGCCGTGACCACGGTGCGCTTTCCGGAAACCGGAACCTACCGCGTGTTCGTGCGGACCAAGGATTGGGTGGCACGGTGGAACGCGCCGGGCCAGCCGGGCAAGTTCCAGGTGCTCGTCGCCGGCAAACCGCTGCCGGAGACTTTCGGGACCAAGGGCTCCGACTGGTCCTGGCACGACGGGGGCACGGTGGCGATCGACGCGAAGGAAGTGAAGATCGGCCTGCACGACCTGACCGGCTTCGAGGGCCGGTGCGACGCGCTGGTCTTCACCAGCGATCCGGGGTTCCGGCCGCCGGACGGACTGGAGGAACTGGCCGCGTTTCGCCGCAAGCTGCGTGGCCTCGACGGGCCGCCCGACGACAAGGGTTCCTTCGACCTCGTGGTGACCGGCGGCGGCGTGGCGGGGTGCTGCGCGGCCGTGTCGGCGGCCCGGCTAGGGCTCCGCGTCGCGCTGGTGCAGGACCGACCCGTGCTCGGCGGCAACAGCAGTTCCGAAGTGCGCGTGTGGATCCAGGGGCAGATCCAGAAGCCGCCGTATCCGGCCATCGGCGAGATCGTCGCCGAGATGCTCACCCGACCCAAGGTCTGCCCCGACAAGGCCGAGGCCTACAGCGACGACCTGAAGATGAAGGTCGTCACGGCCGAGCCGAACCTGTCGCTGTTTCTCAACGAGCACGTCGACGAAGTGGAACGAGACGGCCGGCGGATCAAGGCGGTCGTCGCGACGAACGTGCTCAGCGGCCGGCGTTCGCGCCTGGCCGGGAAGTGGTTTGTCGATGCCACGGGCGACGGCACGGTGGGATTCCTGGCGGGAGCGGATTACGAGGTCGAAAAGACCGGCCACCTGGGCACGAGCAACCTCTGGTACACGCAGGACACGGGCAAGCCCGCCCCGTTCCCGCGCTGCCCGTGGGCCCTGGATCTGACCGAGAAGCCCTTTCCCACGCGGCTCGACCAGCTTGGCCATTGGTATTGGGAAAGCGGCTTCAATCTCGACACGATCCGCGACGCCGAGGCGATCCGCGACCACAACCTTCGCGCGATGTACGGCGCGTGGGACTGCCTGAAGAACGTCAAGCGGCTCTATCCCAACCACGCGTTGGCGTGGGCCGCGTACGTGGCGGGCAAGCGGGAATCGCGGCGTCTGATGGGCGACGTGGTGCTCACGCAAGAGCATGTCCTGTCGGGCTTCGGCTTTCCCGACGGCTGCGTGGCGGCCACGTGGTCGATCGACCTGCACTACCCGGACCCCAAGTACGCGGCCGCCAGTCCCGGCAACGAGTTCCTCTCGGTGGCCAAGTTCACGCACTTCAAGACGCCCTATCCCGTGCCCTACCGCTGCCTCTACAGCCGCAACGTGCCGAACCTGTGGATGGCCGGCCGCTGCATCAGCGTGACGCACGAGGCCCTGGGCACGGTGCGCGTGATGGGGACCGGCGGGCTGATGGGCGAGGTGGTGGGGCGCGCCGCCGCCGTGTGCAAGCGGCACGGCGCCGACCCCCGCGACGTCTACACCACGTACCTCGATGAGTTCATCGCCCTGCTCAAGACGCGCACCAAACCGCCCACCCCCATCCCCACGCCCCAAGAACTCGCCGGCGCGGTGGGCGACAACATCGCCCCCTTGGCCAAGGTGACGACCTCGGGCGATCGCGACGGCTCGGCCCCGGCCGAGGTGATGGTCGATCGAGCCGCCGACCTGGCCGACAACTCGAGTCGCTGGCTGAGCAAGGCCCAGACGCCCACCTGGGTCGAGCTGCAATGGGATGCGCCCAAGTCGCTCGCCGCCGCGCGGGTCATCTCGGGCTATTGCCGCGGCGATTCGGTGGGCGATCCCCTCGAGGATTTCACGTTCCAGTACCACGATGGCCATACGTGGCGCGACCTTCCCGGCGCGGCCGCGCGGGCCAACACGCGCGTCGACTGGCACGCCCGATTCGCCCCGGTCCGCACCAGCCGCGTGCGCCTGCTGATCGAGAAAACCCAGGGCAACATCGCGCGCGTCTGGGAGATCGAGCTGTACGAGCCGCGACCGTAGCCGCGCCGCGGGTCGCTACCTTGGTCCCACGTCGAACGCCTCGGCCCCGTTGGTCGCCCGGCACACGTAGACCGCCGGCGTGCGTCCGGTGGACCGGTGGTAGCCGGCCGCGACCGCCGCGGCGAACTCCTCGGCCGCTTGCCGCTCGATCAACGCCACGGCGCAGCCGCCGAAGCCCGCCCCGGTCATCCGGGCGCCGTAGCAGGCGGGATGGGCCCGGGCCGACTCGACCATCGCGTCCAGGGCATCGCTGGAGACTTCGTAATCGTCGCGGAGACTCGCGTGGCTCTGGTTCATTAGCGACCCCAGCGCGATCGGGTCGGACTGGCGCATGGCCGCCACGGCCGCGAGCGTGCGCTGGTTCTCGGTGATGACGTGCCGGGCGCGGCGGCGGGTGGTCTCGTCGAGGTCGGCGGCGCGGGCATGGAATTGGGCAAGGTCCACGTCGCGCAGGGCCTTCACCCCGAAAAACCGCGCGGCCGACCGCGGCGCGTCGCCGTGTCGAGAACGACCACGGCCGTACCGGGCGGAAAAGGCACCGGCGTGGTGTCGAGCGACCGGCAGTCGATCAGCACGGCGTGATCGGCTTGCCCGGCGGCGGAGATCAACTGGTCCATGATGCCGCACTGCACGCCCACCCAGCGGTTCTCGGCCCTCTGGCCCAAGAGGGCCATGGGGTGAGGAGCCCAGTCGATGCCGCTGCAAGCGGCGAAGGCCCTGGCCGTGGCCACCTCGAGCGCCGCGGACGACGACAGCCCGGCGCCTTGCGGCACGTCGCCTTGCAGCACACCTTCCCAGCCCGCAAGCCGGTAGCCCGCGTCTTGAAGACTCCAGGCCACGCCCTTGAGGTACTCGATCCATCCCGCCTTTTCGTTCTCGAGACGATCGAGCCGGAACTCGGCGTCCTCGTGGAAATCGACCGAATGGACGGTCACGCGGCGCTCGTCGCGCGGGCTCAGGGCGATCCAGATCGCCCGGTCGATGGCAAGCGGCAAGACGAACCCATCGTTGTAGTCGGTGTGTTCGCCGATCAGGTTGACCCGGCCTGGGGCCCGCACGATCCATCGCGGGGGACGGCCGAAACGGGCCTCGAACGCGGCGAAAACGGACTGTTGGCAAAGCGGCATGTCGGGCGGTGCCTCCTGACGGAGGGGTCCAGTGAAAGCGAGTCCCCTATCCTGCCCGGCTCAAGGCGATGCGTCAAGCGGTGCGGGGTGGCTCAAGATAGGTCCAAAGGGGTATGTGGCAATCCCTTACCGTGCGGGCCGTCGCGTCGGCAAGGCGACGGGCCCCTTGTGGTCGGCGTGGCGACCCGGTAAGTTTAAGGACTTCGGTCGACCCGCAGCGAAGGTGGCGTCCGGCTCGTGAGGTCGGCATCTCAGTGTGCGAAGCACATGCCATGTGCCTGGAGGAGAGCGGAACCTGCCGCGCGTCGTGCATGGATCGATCGCTCTCCCCGTCCGCTCGAAGGGGCGGTTTTCTTCGGGACGCCGCAAACGCCTCAGTTTGCCGAGGATTTTTCTCCAGACAAACTGTTATTCATAAGAAGGGTATTGTAGCACCTTATTCTGCTGAGGAGACAAACCCGTGGCACAGAAACGCTTCGTGACCCTCGATGGCAATGAAGCGACGGCCAACATCGCCCATCTCACGAACGAGGTCATGGCGATTTACCCGATCACTCCTTCCTCGGGTCTGGGGGAGATGCCGGACGCCTGGGCGGCGGCCGGGCGCAAGAACATCTTCGGCGCCGTGCCGCACGTGGTCGAGATGCAGAGCGAGGCCGGGGCGGCAGGCGCGGTGCATGGCGCGCTCCAAGCGGGGGCCATCACGAGCACCTTCACCGCCTCGCAGGGCCTGCTGTTGATGATCCCCAACATGTTCAAGATTGCCGGGGAACTCACCTCGACGGTCTTTCACGTCACGGCCCGGACCGTCGCCACCCACGCCCTGTCGATCTTCGGCGACCACAGCGACGTGATGGCTTGCCGTTCGACGGGCTGGGCCATGCTGGCCAGCGGCTCGGTGCAAGAGGCCCAGGACATGGCCCTCATCGCCCAGCAGGCGACGCTCGAAGCCCGCGTGCCGTTCATCCACTTCTACGACGGTTTCCGCATCTCGCACGAGGTGAACAAGATCGAGCAGCTCAGCGACGACGAGGTGCGGGCCTTCATCGACATGAAGATGGTCGAGGCCCACCGCCAGCGGGCCTTGAGCCCCGAGCGGCCGAAGCTCCGCGGCACGGCCCAGAACCCCGACCACTTCTTCCAGGCCCGCGAGGCCTGCAACCCGTTCTACGACGCCACGCCGGGCATCGTCCAGAAGACGATGGACCGTTTCGCCCAGATGTTCGGCAGGCAATACCACCTCTTCGACTACTACGGCGCGGCCGATGCCGATCGGGTCATCGTCGCCATGAGTTCCGGCTGCGGCGTGGTCGAGGAGACGGTCGACAAGCTGGTCGCCGAAGGGCAGAAGGTGGGATTGGTCAAGATTCGGCTGTACCGTCCGTTCGACGGCCGGGCGTTCGTGGCCTGCCTGCCGAAGACCACCAAGGTCGTCGCCGCGCTGGACCGCACCAAGGAGCCCGGCGCGATCGGCGAGCCGGTCTACCAGGACGTGATCGCCGCGCTGGCCGAGCACTGGGCCGACCACGCCGGCGGAGCGGTGCCCCAGGTCATCGCCGGTCGGTACGGGTTGTCCTCGAAGGAGTTCACCCCGGCGATGGTCGCCGCGATCTTCGCCGAGATGACCAAGCCGAAGCCGCGGCGGCACTTCACCATCGGTATTCACGACGACGTGACCCATTTGAGCC
Source organism: Thermoguttaceae bacterium (assembly GCA_024653385.1). Taxonomy (GTDB): domain Bacteria; phylum Planctomycetota; class Planctomycetia; order Pirellulales; family Thermoguttaceae; genus JANLFZ01. The sequence goes on from JANLFZ010000036.1 coordinate 7,518, forward strand.
TCGAGTACGACGAGAACTTCTCGACCGAGGCCCCCGACGTGGTCCGCGGCGTGTTCTACGGCCTGGGAAGCGATGGCACGGTCAGCGGCGTGCGCAGCACGGTGAAAATCCTCGGCGAGAACACCCCCTTGTATTCGCAAGGGTACTTCGTCTACGACTCGCGCAAGGCGGGCTCGGTCACGGCCAGCCACCTGCGCGTCAGCCCGCGGCCCATCAAAGGCTCGTACCTCGTCCACAAGGCCACCTTCGTGGCCTGCCACCAGTTCCACTTCCTCGAGCGGATCGACATGCTCTCGGTGGCCGAGCCGGGGGCGACGTTCCTTCTGAACAGCCCCTACGGGCCGGACGAGGTATGGGACCACCTGCCCCTGGAAGTCCAGCAGCAGATTCTGGCCAAGAAGCTCAAGTTCTACGTGGTCGATGCCTACCGCGTGGCCCGCGAGACGAACATGGGCGTGCGCATCAACACGATCATGCAGACCTGCTTCTTCCAGTTGGCCGGCATGCTGCCCGCGGAGGAAGCGATCGCCCACATCAAGGATTCGATCAAGAAGACCTACGGCAAGAAGGGGGGCGAGAAGGTCGTGCAGCAGAACTTCGCGGCCGTCGACGCGGCCCTGGCGGCACTGCACGAAGTCAAGGTGCCGTCCGCGGCCACCTCGAAGCTGCGCATGGTGCCGCCGGTGCCCGATACCGCCCCCAAGTTCGTCAAGGAGGTGCTCGGCACGATCATCGCCAACCGGGGCGACGAGCTGCCCGTCAGCGCGATGCCGGCCGACGGCACGTTCCCCACGGGCACGACCCAATACGAGAAGCGGAGCATCGCCCAGGACATTCCCATCTGGGACCCCAAGATCTGCATCCAGTGCGGCATCTGCTCGCTGGTCTGCCCCCACGCCTCGATCCGCATGAAGACCTACGAGCCGGGCCTGTTGGAGAAGGCGCCCGCCGGCTTCAAGGCGACCGACTGGAAGGGCAAGGAATATCCCGGCTGGAAGTTCACGGTGCAAGTCTACCCCGACGACTGCACCGGCTGCGGCCTGTGCGTCGATGCCTGTCCCGCCAAGGACAAGGCGGTCGCCAAGCACAAGGCGATCGACATGGAGCCGAAGCTCAAGCACCTCGACCAGGAGCGCAAGAGCCTCGACTTCTTCATGGGCATTCCCGACGTCGACCGGACCCAGGTCAAGGCCGACACGATCAAGGGGTCGCAGCTTCTGGCGCCGCTGTTCGAGTTCTCGGGGGCCTGCGCCGGCTGCGGCGAGACCCCCTACGTGAAGCTCATCACCCAGTTCTTCGGCGACCGGATGCTGATCGCCAACGCGACGGGCTGCTCGTCGATCTACGGCGGCAACACCCCGTGCACGCCGTACACCGTCAACAAGGACGGCCGCGGCCCGAGTTGGTCGAACTCGCTGTTCGAGGATGCCGCCGAGTTCGGCTTCGGCATGCGTCTGGCGGTGGACCAGCAGATCGAGTACGCCACGGCCCTTTTGAAGGGGCTCAGCGGGAAGCTCGGCGACGAGCTGGTCACGGCCTTGTTGACGAACCAACAAGAGACCGAGGAAGAGATCGCCCGGCAGCGGTCGCTCGTCGACGTGCTCCGCAAGCGCCTGGCCGAGATCGGCGGCCAGGAGGCCGAGAGCCTGGCGGCCTCGTCCGACTATTTGATCCGCAAGAGCATCTGGAGCTTCGGCGGCGACGGCTGGGCCTACGACATCGGTTTCGGCGGTCTGGACCACGTGTTCGCCTCGGGACGCGACCTGAACATTCTCGTCCTGGACACCGAGGTCTACTCGAACACGGGCGGCCAGGCGTCGAAATCGACCTTCCGCGGGGCCGTGGCCAAGTTCGCCGCCGGCGGCAAACCCGCCGGCAAGAAGGACCTCGGCATGATCGCCATGACCTACGGGAAGGTCTTCGTGGGCCAGATCGCGCTGGGCGCCAATCCGCTGCACGCGCTGAAGACGATCCGCGCGGCCGAGAGCTACCGCGGCACCTCGCTGATCATCGCCCTGTCGCATTGCATTAGCTGGGGGATCGACATGACCCAGGGCCTTCAGCACCAGAAAGAGGCCGTGGCCTGCGGCTACTGGCCCTTGTACCATTACGATCCGCGCGAGTCGCATCCGTTCCAACTGGATAGCCGCAAGCCGACCGGCCACTTCAAGGACTTCGCCTTGAAAGAGGCCCGCTTCGCCATGCTGGCCCGGGCCAAGCCCCAGGAATCGGAAAGGCTCTTGGCCCTGGGCCAGGCGGATATCGACAACCGCTGGGCGCTCTACGAGCAACTGGCCGGATTCGGCCACGCGGGCGACGGCAACGGCGCCGGCAAGGCGACTTCGAAGGAGGTGGAAGGATGACGATCGACTTGAGCACCAAGTACCTCGGACTGCACCTGAAGAACCCGTTGGTCGTGGCCGCGTGCCCCCTGGGCCAGTCGTTGGAGAACCTCAAGCGCCTGGAGGACTGCGGCGCGGCGGCCGCCGTGCTTCCCTCGCTCTTCGAGGAGCAGATCGAGCACGACTCGGCCGAAATCGCCCGGGTCTACGAGTACGGCACCGAGAGCTTCGCCGAGGCCATCACCTACTTCCCCGAGATGAACAAGTACCAGTTCGAGGCCGATACCTACCTCGAACACATCGGCAAGGCCAAGAAGGCCCTTTCCATGCCGGTCATCGGCAGCCTCAACGGCGTCTCGACCGGCGGGTGGATCCGCTATGCCAGGCTGATCCAAGAGGCCGGGGCCGATGCCCTCGAGCTGAACATCTACTTCATCGCCGCCGATATCGACACCAGCGGCCAGGAGGTGGAAAAAATGTACACCGACCTGGTCGCCGCGGTGAAACAGTCGATTTCCATCCCGCTGGCGGTCAAGATCGGGCCGTACTTCAGTTCGCCGGGGTACATGGCTCGAAAGCTCGTCGATGCCGGGGCCGACGGCCTGGTGCTGTTCAACCGCTTCCTCCAGCCCGACATGGACCTGGACGATCTGGACATCACGCCGCGCCTGGTGCTCAGCACGCCCTTCGAGCAGCTCTTGCCCTTGCGATGGACCGCCATCCTGCACGGCCGGCTGAAGGCGTCGATCGCGCTGACCAGCGGCATTCACGATCATCACGGCCTCTTGAAGGCCCTCATGGCCGGGGCCGACGTGGGCATGGTCGCCTCGGTGCTCTACAAGAAGGGCTTCGACGAGGTGGGCAGGATGCTCCAGGGCGTCGCCCAGTTCATGGAAGAGAAGGAGTACGAGTCGGTCGAGCAGCTCAAGGGGAGCATGAGCCAGGAGAACTGCCCGCACCCCGCGGCCTTCGAACGCGGCAACTACATGAAGGCCCTCACGTCGTTCACGCCGGGACGCGCGTAGGCGGCCGTTCAGGGGGCGTCTTCGCGGCGTCCCCAGAGGCTTCGGACCTCGCGTCCGCCGACGATCGCGTAGATCGCCGCGTACACGGCCAGACAGGCGACCAGCGGGGCGAGGACCCCGACGAGGCGTCCGCCAAGGCCCGTGATGGGCAACACCGCGCGCAGCACCAACCAGCCTGCCCACCCCATCACCGTCGAGGCTGCGACGGCACGCGCCGCCGTGGCGGCTAGGGTCCTCCATGCCAATGGGGCCAAGCGGCGAGAGAATAGCGCGGCCAACGCGACGGCCTGGGCCACGGCGGCCACGGTCGTGGCCGCGGCCACGCCCGACTCGGCCAACGGCCAGACCAGCCCGAGCGCCCCGAGGGCGTTCAAGGCGATCGCCGCCGCGCCGACCCGGACCGGGGTGGTCGAATCGCCCAGGGCATAGTAGCCGCGCACCAGCACGGGCACGGCGCACGCCGGCCGCGAGGATCGCGATGACCCGCCCGGCGCGCAGCGTGTCGGCCGGGGTGAACTCGCCGTGCTCGAAGAGCAGTCGTGCCAGGGGCTCGGCCAGGAGTACCAGGCCCACCGAGGCAGGCACACCCAACAGCAGCACCAGGCGCAACCCGAGCGTCAGATCCGCCCCCAGCCTCATCCGCTCGCCCCGCGCCGCGTGCCGGCTCAACAGCGGGAAGATCGCCGTGGCCACGGCCACGCCCACGATGCCCAACGGGAACTCGTAGACCCGCTCGCCGAAGTAGATCGCCGCGGCAGCGCCCGCCTGCACGGGATGGGCGATCGAATGGTCTTGCCAAACAAGCGGCGATGGCCCCGGCGGCGCGGAAAGTGCCCAGACGATCAGGCTGTCGACCACCGTGTTGATCTGCGTGACGGCCAGCCCCAAGGCCATCGGCCCCAAGGTCCGCGCGATCCGTCCCAGCGCCGCGCGGCTGGCCCGTAGGTCGTACGCGAATCGAAATCCGTGCTTCCGCAGCGCCGGCCATTGCACGGCCAGTTGCAACACGCCGGCCGCCAGGACCGCAAAGGCCAGCACATACGCTTGCGACTCCTTCGCGGCAAACCAGGGAGCCACCACCCAAGCCGCCGCAATCCAAACGACATTCAACACCGCGGGGGCAGCCGCCGCCAACGCGAACTCCGACAGGCAGTGGAGCGTCGCGGCAACCTGGGCGGCCAGCGAGACGAGCAACACATAGGGCAACAGCACCGCGGCCAGACCGGCGGCAAGGCCCACGCCGGGCAGGTGGCCCCAAACCAGCCACGCCAATGCGCAAACCGACTCGGCGGCAAGCACGAGGCCGGCCAGCACCACGGCCAGCCAGACCATCGCCGTGCTCGCCAGACGCCACGCCTGGGCGCGATCGCGTTCCATCTCGGCGGCCAGCACGGGCAGGTAGCTGGCGGCCAAGGCACCCTCGCCGAACAGCCGGCGGAACAGATTCGGCACCCGGAACGCGACCACGAAGGCGTCCATCACCCCCCCACCCGACATCCCCAACAGCGCCGCCGTGGCCATATCGCGTACCATCCCCAGAATGCGCGAGACCAGCGTGCCCAGGCCGGTGACGCTTGCGCCGGCGATCAACGGGTGAGGGCCACGGATTGCGCTTTGCCGCATCGAAAGGCTCGCGGTAGTTTGCCGTTGGGGATCCGGATAGAATGGCACCCAAGCGGACGAATGGCCCGAAACCACGGATTGCCCCCAGACGCAAGACCCCTCCTTGGCGCGGGCATCTTGATCGGCGCTTGGGAAACGTCAAGGATGGTAGGCCAGATGGTCGCGCACGGCAAGGCGGTCTCAGATAGTTCGGAGAATCGACATGCGTTCTTGTCGGATCATGCGGTGGACGGTCCTCGGTGCGGTGGCGCTCGGGGCCAGGTGGCCGATCGCGGCCCAGGAACCGACGCGCGTCGGAGTGGTCAGCCACGTGAAGGTCCTCTCCGACAAGGTGGAAGACGTTTCCAGTCCCGAGGCGTGGAAGAAGACCTACATCCGCGAGGGGATGAGCGCGCAGGAAAAAGCCCTGGCCATCTGGCGCACGGTGGTCAAGTACCGCCACCAGACCAGCCCGCCCAACGAGTACCTCTTGGACAACGTCCACGACGTGTTCAAGACGATCCACGTGTACGGCTACGGCATGTGCTGCTGCGCGGCCAGTCACGTCGAGACACTGGCCCGCTACCTCGACATGCCTGCGCGCGGCTGGGGCATCACGGCGCACAGCGTGCCCGAGGTCCAGTACGATGGCTCGTGGCACATGCTCGACGGCTCGTTGATGAACTACTTCCTCAACGCCGAGGGGAAGATCGCCTCGGTGGCCGAGATCAAGAAGGCGGTCACCGAGTGGCACGCCCAAAACCCCGGTTACCGCGGCAACGACGCCAAGCTGCGGCAATTCGCCTCGGCCGGCGGCTGGAAGAAAGGCCCGGCCCTCTTGGTTTCGACCGGCGACTTGTTCTGGGACCACAACGGGATCAATCTGGCGGGCTGGCACGGTTGGCCCTCGACCATGCAGGAATACGACTGCCAGGAGTTCCTGTTCGATTACGGCGGCTCGATGGGCTACGAGCTGAACATCCAGTTGCGGCCGGGCGAACGGCTCACGCGAAACTGGGGAAACAAGGGGCTTCACGTCAATCAACTCGAGGGCGATGATCCCGGAATCCTCAAAGACACCTCGTCGTTGCGCATGTGCCGGAAGTTCGGCGACGTGGCCCCGGGCCGCATCGGCAATGGCGTCCACGAGTACGACGTGCCGCTGGCCAACGGTCAGTTCCGCCTGGGGGCCCTACAGGCCGAAAACCTGGCCACCCGGTCGGACGACGGCGAGGGCCCGGCGGTCCATGTGAAGGACCCCGACCGGCCCGGCGTCCTCGTGCTCGGCATGCCGTCGAGCTACGTCTACCTCAGCGGCGAGGCGGCCCTCCGGGCGGTGGTCGGCCCGGGCGGCTCGATCGACGTCGCCTATAGCGACAACCACGGCCTCGATTGGACCCCCATCGCGCGCCTCGACAAATCAAGCGCCCAGACGCTCGATCTGAAGAAACACTGCTACCGGCGGTACGACTACCGCTTGCGTTTCGAACTGCGTGGCCGTGGAACGGGCCTCGACGCCCTGCATATCCGCCACGATATCCAACACTCGCAGGCCCCGCTGCCCGCCTTGCTGGAGGGCGACAATACCATCACCTTCACCGCCGGGCCCTACGAGGGGACCGTCACGCTCGAGGGGGCCACGACCGTCAACTTCCGCGATAAGGGCAAGAACCTCTTCTACAAGGCGTTCCATCCTCAGATCGAGGGGAACGTGCGCACCGACGGGATGCGAATCGAGGACCGGGGGGCCATTACCTTTCCCATCGCCACGCCCGGCGACATGACGCGGATCCGCCTAAACGCCTTCTGGCGTGCCCGCGACCAGCGAGACGGCTACGACGTCGAAGTCTCGTACGACGGCGGCAAGACGTTCCGCAAGGTCACACGGCTGGGCGGCCCCACCGCGGGCCAGTCGCGGTACCTCACCATCGGCGATGTGCCCGCCGGCGTTCGCGCCGCCTCGCTCCGCTTCCGCGGCCAGTGCTACAACACGACGATGCTCTTCGGCCTGCGCATCGATGCCGATTACCGCCAGCCGCACGGCGGCTTTCGACCCGTAAAGATCACCTACGTCTGGGACGAATCGGCCGGCCAGAAGCGGCACGAATACCTCGCCCGCACGCCTCGCGAGGTCTACACGATCCGCTGCGGACCGGGGACGGTGCCGAAAAGCTTCACGGTCGAGATCCCTTCGGACACGCCCTGACGCCGCTGCGGTTCACGGAAGCCGTCGGAGGGCCTCGTCACGACGAGACGGGTTTGCTCTTGGCGCGCCGTCGCGGTTTCTGGCCGTCCGGGGTCGACTTGGCCTTCTTCGTTGGCGATTGATCTCCGCCGACGGCTCGCGGCGTCGGCATCGGCGCCTTGACTTGCTGCCGCCACGCCGCGAGTTTCGCGTGCAGATCGCGCGCGCGCTCGGGCTGCTCCTTGGCCAGGTCGCGTTGCTGGCCAGGGTCGTCGCGGAGGTTGTACAACTCCCGTCGGCCGTCCTCGAAGAACTCGATCAGCTTGTAATCGCCCACGCGAATCGCGCCGGCCGGCGTGGTGCGCCAGATGTTCGGGCCGGAACCCAAATAGCCGGGAAAGTGCCAATAGATCGCGTCGCGGCCGAGCCGGGCGCTGCCGCCGCCGTCGAACAGGGGCACGAGGCTCAGGCCGTCCAGCGGCTGGTTCTCGGGGGCCGGCGCGCCGGAAAGGTCCAACAGCGTGGGAAACAGGTCCACGCTGACGATCGGCTCGTCGCAGACCGTTTGCGCCTTGATGCGGCCGGGCCAGCGGAAGATGAAGGGCACGCGCACCCCGCCCTCGTACAGCATCCCCTTGCCGCCGCGCAGCGGGGCGTTGTCGGTGATGCCCTCCTTGGTTTTGACCCCCGCCGCGACATATCCGCCCACCCCGCCGTTGTCGCTCGTGAAGACCACCAGGGTATTCGGCGAGAGCCCGAGTTCGTCGAGCCGGGCCACGACCCGACCCACGCTGTCGTCGAGGCTCGAGATCATCGCGGCGTAGACCGGGCTGTTATGCCCGCCGGCGGGCGGCTTGCCCTGAAACCGGGCGATCTTGCCGTCCTTGGCTTGGTAGGGCGAATGGACCGCGAAATGGTGCAGGCACAAGAGAAACGGCCGGTCCTTGTGCCGCTCGATGAAGCCGATCGCCCGGTCGGTGAGGAAGTCGGCCAGATACGCCCCGGGTGGGACCTCGGCCTTGGGATTGGTCTTGAAGTCGAAGTGCCGGCCCATGCTGACGATCGCCTCGTCGAACCCCTGGGCCAGGGGATGGTGCTTGGGGTCTTCGCCCAGGTGCCATTTGCCGAACAAGCCCGTCGCGTATCCGGCGCGCCGCAGCGCCTCGGCCCAAGTGGTCTTTTCCGGGGCCAGCTTGGTGACGTTCTCGACGGGAACCAAGGGCCGCATCGAGGTGTCGAAACGGTCCGTGCCGCCGACCGTGTAGATGCCCGTGCGGGGACCGTACTGGCCGGTCATCAGGGCCGCGCGCGTGGGTTGGCAGTTCGGCCCGCACGTGTACCCGTGCGTGAACCGCATCCCCTCGGCCGCGAGTCGGTCGATGTGAGGGGTCTCGTAATAGCGGCTGCCGTAGCAGGCCACGTCGGTCCATCCCAGGTCGTCGGCCAGGATGAAGACGACGTTGGGCTTGCGCGCTTGGGGCTGGGCAACCGCGGCGCGGGCGGAACCGCTCGCACCGCCAAGCCCCGCAAGAACAAGCAGGATGGCCGTAGTAGGTCGCATGGCTGACGCCTCGTCGGGTCCAAGTGCCGATGCCCGGGCCGCACGCCCTGGCGATCATAACCCAAGGCGGCGCCCGGTGCCAGCGGCCGACACGCTTCAGAAGCCGCCTCGTCCCCGCGACCCGACCAAGCCGGATTTGCACCGCGGCACCCGTTCGAGTATGCTGGGCGCGATGGTGCGGCGGCGGATCCGTCCGCGGCCGTTGGTGGAACGACGCAACGATTTGGGAGGTGTACTGATGATTCGGCGATGTTTCGTGGGGCTGATTCTGGTCGCGGGGCTCGGGCTGTTGCTGCCGTCGGCCGTCTTGGGA
>JANLFZ010000036.1:16555-22025 GCA_024653385.1 Thermoguttaceae bacterium
CCAAGACCAAGGCCCGCCCGAAGAAACCCGCTGTTCGAAGCTCCACGACCACCCCGGTCCCGCGAAACGACAAGTGGTGGATGGACCGCCACGAAGCGATGAACGCCCGGGTGAAACAGGGCAACGCCGATCTACTGTTCATCGGCGATTCGATCACCCAGGGCTGGGAAGGAGCCGGCAAGGACGTCTGGAAGGAGTTCTACGGCAATCGTAACGCGGTCAACCTGGGCATCGGCGGTGACCAGACCCAGCACGTGCTCTGGAGGCTGGAACACGGCAATCTCGAAGGCATCTCGCCCAAGCTCGCCGTGGTCATGATCGGCACGAACAACGCCGCGGGCTATCCGCCGGAAGAGATCGCGGCGGGCATCGAGGCCATTGTCAAGACGCTCCGCGCCAAGACGCCCCAGACCAAGATCCTGCTCTTGGGCATCTTTCCCCGCGGCGCGACCCCGGAAGACCGGCTCCGTCAGGTGAACGAAAAGACCAACGCGATCGCCGCCAAGCTCGCCGACGGCAAGCAGGTCGTCTACCTCGATATCGGCAAGGCGTTTCTCCAGCCCGACGGCACACTCACCAAGGAGATCATGCCCGACTTGCTCCACTTGAGCCCCAAGGGCTATCGGCTTTGGGCCGAGGCGATCGAACCGGAAGTGGCCAAGGTCCTGGGCAAGAAATAGGGGGTCTTGCGGAGACTGTCCCGATTTTCGCGGCGAAGGAGCGCGAGAATCGGACTCTGCCCTTCGGGCGTGAAGGGGACGGGCACGTGACCGGTTCCCCATCGCACGCGGCCGGCGCCGCGGTCCTGATCCTCAGGATGCGTCGCCGGCCGCGCTGGCGCGCCTCTCGATCCGCGCGATCAACCGCTCGGCATTTCCGTGGAAGATCGCGTCGATGCCCTCTTGATCCAGCCCCACTTGCCGGCCGGCTTGTTCGAGGGCGCGCAGGGCCTCGTACATGTAGAGCGTATAGCCCGCCTCGATCTCGGGCGGCTCGCGCTGGCGATTGAAGAAGAAGGGGTAATTCGTGCGGATCCGGTACGCGCGTCCCTCCCATTGCTGGCGGCCGCGCATGTACATGATCGGGTTGTCGGTGCCGTACAAGAGACGCCTCGGGCCCAGGGCGGTTAGCGCCAGGCGAAGCACGTCGGGATTGAGCACTGCCGAGAGGTCGAAGTAAAGCCCCTCGTCGTCGGCCAGCGGCGGCAGCGCCTCCTCGGCGTGCGGCAGGGTATAGCTGCGTCCCAGGTGGGCCAGCACAAGAATCACCCGCGGATAGCGCCGGCGAATCTCGCGCACCTCGGCGAGATTGGCCGGGTCCCCCAGCCGGCCCGCCCGAGACACGTGGAGTGTCACCCAAGCCCCGCGTTCGTCGAGCAGCTCCAACTGGTGGTGCGGCAGGAAGTCGAAAAGACTCGCTTCGAGGTGCTTGTCGCGGGTCGCCGGGTCGTGGCTGATCAGGGCGTAGTAGACCTTCACGCCCAGCACGTTCGGCTGGTCCAGCTCGCGCGCGACCCGCTCGGCCGACCATTGGGGGCGCACCACGGCCAGCCGGCGCCATCCCCGCGCGACACACGCCCGCTGGAGACTGGCGTTGCTCGCCTCGATGTCGTATTCGAGCGACGGGAACCCAAAGGCCAGGCACGAGAATTCCCGGCCGGGAAAGACCAGCCGGTGGCAACGGTCGGCCTCGATCGCGCCGATCGGCTCGGCCACCTCGTTGACCCAGTACTGCCGGCGCTTTTCGTCGGTCATCTCCTCGACGAGGTGCTCGGGCTCGTTGACATGGGTGTGGGCATCGAAGACCCGACGCGGAACAAACCCCTCCAGGTGTTCCTCCCAATAGCGGCGATCGACCTCGGTATACTGCCAGACATGGTGTAGGGGGATAGGTTCCATGGTCCTTCGAGATTGAATACCCTGGAAAGGCGGGCCAACGTCCCACGATGGCCGGCACGAAAAAAGGGCCGGAGGTGACTCCGGCCCTTCTCGATGCTGCCAGAACCCGGCAGCGAACCGAAAATATCGCAAAGCCTTAGTTGGACGTCGGCTCGGCGCCGCGGATGCTACCCATCGCGCCCCAGACCCCGTAGGGGCTCCGCTTCACGCCCAGGGCGGTCGCCTCGGCCGAGGCCAGGTTGCCGCAGTCGATCGTCTCGCTGATGAATCGCACCGAACCGTCCACCATTCCACCGAGCACGCCACCGGGATGGTAGCTCTGCGGCGGGAACAAGCCCCAGTTCCATTCGCCCTTCGCGGGTTGGGCAATGGGGCTGTTGGGCGGAAGCACCGTGCTGAAGCCGGTGCAAAGCGGGTATCCTGATTGCCAGCCCTGCCCGCGCCGCTGGTGGCTGTCGGCCGGGGTGCAATTGACGAGCGTGCCGCCGGCGCCCTTGTACGACAGGGCCACGACCGGGGTGGTATCCAGACCGCTGCCGATGCACGAACTACCCATCACGTCGGTGCGCGTACCGGTGTAGACCGCCAACTCGCTCACCGCAATCGTGTTGCTCGTCCCGTCGGTGATGTCGGAGATCGTCACGCAGGTGTCGTGCGTGAACACGCCGCGGAACTGCGAGTTACCGGTCAGATTGTTGATCCGGTCGCCGCGGCTGAAGCAGTAATTGACGTTCGTCATCGTGCCGTGATCGGCATGTCGGGCGGCCTGGGCCTTGCCGTCGGACGGGCAAATGACGTTGTTCAACTTGACCATGAACGGCGGGTAGTTGCCGTAGTTCACCCAGTCGCCACCGGGCGGGATCGCCACGCCGTCGGTCGCCGTCTGCGTGGTCCAGATCTGGTCCCAAAGCGGCTTCTGTTCGATGAACGGCAGCATGTGGTAGATCGGGCCGGCTGCATTGCACGTGCCGGTACGCGAATTCCACGCGCACCCGGGCGGATTCGTTCCCTTGGTGCCGGCAGGGAACATCTTGTACACATCGTGGTAGTTTTGCAGTGCCAAGCCCAGTTGCTTGATGTTGTTCGAGCACTGCGACCGGCGTGCGGCCTCGCGGGCGGCCTGAACCGCCGGCAAGAGCAACGCGATCAAGATGCCAATGATGGCGATCACCACCAACAGCTCGACCAGCGTGAAACCACGCCACGAGCGACGCTTGAAAAGAGACATGACCATAGCGCACGACTCCCCGAAGATAGGAAGAAAAACGTGACTTGCCCCCCGTGGGGCATGACAATCACACCACTACCTTTCCCCTCTTCTCTCCCCATTTGGATGCGGAGTACCCGCCCTTGGTTCCCCACGTGCCTCGTTATAGCACAGGGCCGAGGCGAAAGCAAGAAACTGTTGAAAAGTTTTGCCCCCCCGACAGTCTTGCGCCTGCCCCATCCAGCCCGACAGGCCGCCGAGAAGGCCATAAGTCCTTTTCCAATAGAATCTTGCATGAACACCGTGACGAGTTCGGGAGGCCCCGTGATCGGCAAGGGACCGCGATCGCGGGCCAACGAGCGTCCACCGAGACTCACTTTGAGGTCAGCGGGAAGTCGAACTCGTTCTTGCCGCCCTTGGTCACCTCGACCTTGAATCCCGAGGTGCCGGGATCCTTGTATTTCTTGGGCAGGTGGTCGATTGCCTTCACCTCGGGCTTGCCGCTCTTCTCGTACGCCTCGATCGCGGCCTTGGCGGCTTCCTCGCCGGTCATGCCGGGCTTGACGGCACCGGCAGTCGGGTCCTTGACTTCCGTCTTGTGGATGATCACAAGGTAAGTCCCCGCCAGAGCCCCATCGTTGGGATCGCGCGTGGTCAGCTTGTACCGGCCTGACGCATCGGTCTTGCCAGAGGCTGCCGCCCCACCACCGGTCGTTGGGGTAAACACGACCATTGCCCCCTCGACCGGGGTGCCATCGAGCGTGACCGTACCAGAGACAGGCACGGTATCCAGCTTCTTCCCTCCACCGCATCCGAGAATCGCGACGGCGGCCAATCCCACCATCAAGGTCCCCAACAGTCGTAGCATGTCGATCTCCCTCGTTCTAGTGATACTTCAGCAACCCTCCGGACCACTGCCGAAACGCGATTGGGCCCACCCTTCCGAACCGGACGCGCATCCTGGGGCGATTTCCCCCTTCTCGCAACCCATGGAGAGAAATCCAGCTTGCCCGAGAGCCCTCCGCGTTGGCAGCCACCACCGTAAGCGATGAGCCCCCCATGCGTCAACCCCTCGCCGAATTTCTGCCTTGCAGGGCAAGTTGGCAGCGAGCGATTCGGGATGCTACCCTTGATGGGGGCCAGACTATGGAGCGATTTCGGTGGATCCGTACTTGGTCTTCAAGCAACTGGGGGTGTCTCTGCTCTTGGGGCTGCTCGTGGGGCTCCAGCGAGAGCACGTGGCGAAGCGGGTCGCCGGGGTGCGCACGTTCCCCCTGATTACCGTCCTGGGCACCTTGGCGGCGCTTTTGGCGCAGACGTTCGGCGGCTGGATCGTCGCGGCCGGACTGTTGGCCGTGGTCGCCGTGGTGACCTTCCCCGATCTGCTCAAGGACGGCGAGCGACCCGAGGATTCCGGCACGACCACCCACGCGGCAGCCCTGGTGATGTACGGCGTGGGCGCGCTGTTGGCCCTGGGACCGACCGAAATGGAGGCCGCCATTGCCGTGGGCGGGGGCGTGGCGGTGCTGCTCCAATTCAAGCCGCAATTGCACGGTTTCGTCCACCGCCTGGGCGACAGCGACGTGAAGGCGATCATGCAGTTTGTCCTGATCACCTGTATCGTTCTGCCGGTCCTGCCCGACGCCACCTACGGTCCGCTCGGCGTGTTCAATCCGTTCCGGACGTGGCTTCTCGTGGTGCTCATCGTGGGGATCAGCCTGGGGGGGTACATCGCCTACAAGTTCCTCGGGCGCGGCGCTGGGATTCTGCTGGGCGGCTTCCTCGGCGGCGCGATTTCCAGCACGGCGACCACGGTCAGCTACTCGCGACAGGCTCGCCAAGCCGCCGACGGGACGCGCGTGGCGGCCATCGTCATCATGATTGCCTCGGCCGTGGTGTTTCTCCGGGTGATTCTGCTCGTCGGCGTCGTCGGATCCGAGTACTTGCCGGTCATGGCCCCGCCGCTTGCGGTACTCTTGGTTCTGAGCCTCGCGCCGGCCCTTTGGGCTTGGCGCCGCGTGCGACACGAGCCGGGCGGCCTGCCCGAGCCGCAAAACCCCACGCAGCTCAAATCGGCCGTGTTCTTCGGGGCGATGTATGCCCTGGTCCTCTTGGCCTTGGCGGCGGCCAAGGAGCATTTCGGCCAACGCGGCGCCGAGGCGATGTACCTGGTGGCCGCGCTGTCGGGCCTGACCGACATGGATGCGATCACGCTTTCGACGGCCCAGATGGCAGCCCAAGATCCGTTCGTGGCGCAGAGCGGCTGGCGGCTGATCGTCGTGGCGGCGATGGCCAATTTGGTGTTCAAGGCGGCCGTCATCGGCGCGTTGGGCAACCGGCGGCTCTTGGCCCGGGCCGCGGCGTT
>JANLFZ010000379.1 GCA_024653385.1 Thermoguttaceae bacterium
GGCGGCGGTCGATCGGGGGATGAGGCGGTTGAGGGCCTATGTCGACGCCTCGATGGAAGGCATCGACGAGCCGCTCGATCGGATCGCCGCGGCCACCCGGGCCTACCTCGAGTTCTTTGCCGGGCATCCGGAGTTCGTCGAACTGTTCATCCAGGAAAGGGCCCATTTCAAGGACCGGAAGAAGCCGACGTATTTCATCCACCGCGAGGCGAATGCCGGCCGGTGGCGCGAGATGATGCGGGATCTCATCGCGCAGGGGCGCATTCGCGACATGCCGGTCGAGCGGGTCACGGAGGTCGTCGGCGACCTTCTGTACGGGACCATGTTCACGAACTACTTCGCCAGCCGGTCATGCTCGCCCCGGGAGCAGGCACAGGACTTGCTCGACGTGACGTTCTTCGGGGTGTTGAGCGAGTCGGAACGGAAAGCGCGTATCGCCGATGGCGGATCGTAGCCGCGACCGGCCGCGACCGCGCCGCTAGTTGTTTCTCGGGAGCATCTCATGTCGGAAAAACGCAGACGGCCTCGCCGTGTCCTGTTCGCGTTGCTGGGTCTGGCAGTCCTCGGCGCGACCGTCGTATTGTTGTTCAACCGGTTCGGCAGGGCGGAACGCGGCGTGTCGGCCGGCGACTCGGCAGAGGCCGCCGCTGGCGCGGCCGCTCCGGCGGCGGCGTCGGCCCGCACCGTGAGCGTCACCGTCGGAAAGGTCAAGGTGCGCGAGGTGCCTCGCAAGGTCGGCGTGGTCGGCACGTTCTTCGGCTATGACGAGGTGACGGTGTATGCCGAGGTGTCCGGCCGCGTGGTGCGGATCTACCACGACGTCGGCGACACGGTACGGCCCGGCGATCCGCTCTTGGACATCGACCGCACCGACTACGAATTGGGGTTGGAAGAGACGAAGCGGGCGTTGGAACTCGAGGCCGCCCGGGTCGGACTTCCCATCCCGCCGCCCGAGAAGTTCAATCCCGATGCGATCCTCGCCATCCTCACCAGCGGCAGCTTCGACGTGGCGAAACTGCCCACGGTGCAACGGGCGAAGGACCAGGAAGACCTGGCCAAGATCCGGCTGGAACGCGCCGAGGGGCTCCGCCAGCAGAACACGATTCCCCAGGAAGAACTCGACCAGCGTCTGACCGACCATCAGGTTGCGCGGAACACGCGGCTCCAGGCCGAGATGGACGCGCAGGCCGTCGTGGCCGGCATCAAGCACCGCCTCGTGTTGTTGAAGATTGCCGAAAAGAAGCTGCGCGACACGCGGCTCGTGGTGCCTTCGCCGGCCCTGCGCGGCGAAGCCGGGGGGCACGATCTGCCGCCCGAGCAGCACGAGTACGCCGTGGCCGAGCGCAAGGTGTCCGTGGGCGAGATGCTCAAGGACTCGCCGGGCAGTTCCACCGCCGCCTTCGAGCTGGTGATGGACAAGGTGCTGAAGCTCAAAGCGGCCGTGCCGGAACGCTATGCAGGGCAGGTTCGGGTCGGGCAAGAGGCCGAACTGCGCGTCGAGGCGTATCCCGACCGCACGTTCTCGGGCAAGGTTCGCCGTGTCAACCCGATGGTCGACCGCACGAGCCGGACCTTCGAGGTCGAGATTCGGGTCGACAACGAGAAGCGGGAGTTGAAGGCCGGCGGGTTCGCCAAGGTCGACATCCTCGTCGGCAAGGACTCCAACGCCTGGACCGTCCCGGTCGAGTCGATCGTCACGTTCGCCGGTTCCACAAAGATCTTCGTCGTGCGCGACGGCAAGGCGCATGCGATCCTCGTCGAGCGGGGCGCCGAAGGCCGCGAAGCGAACGGGGCCTCGCCGGGCGACCTGCGCGGGATGTGGGTCGAGCTGGTTCGTTCGGCCAGTCCCGACCTGCGCCTCGACGACGACATCGTCGTCACCGGCCACGAGAAACTGGCCGAAGGCGTGCCCGTGAAAATCCGCGACGTGCCTCAAGAGCAAAAACCCTAGCTTCGTCATTCGTGATCCGTCATTTGCCACTTTTCCGGCCGGCCGGAAGCGAACCGAGTCGTCTATGAGCCTCTGGGATCTCTGTATCAAGCGTCCGGTGTTCACGGTGATGCTGGTCTCTGCGCCGATCGTGTTGGGGCTGGTCGGCCGGAGCCGTCTGGGCGTGGACCTCTTGCCCAACGTCGAGATTCCCGTGGTCGTCGTCACCACGACGCTCAAGGGGGCCAGCGTCGAGGAGATGGAGACCAGCGTCACCAAGCCGTTGGAGGAGATCATCAACACGGTCTCGGGGATCTGCGAGATGCCCTCCTTGGTCGTGGACCGCATCTCGCAGATCGTGGTGCAGTTCGTGCTCGAGAAGGACCGCGACGTGGCCGCGCAGGAGGTCCGCGACAAGATCTCGACGGTGCTGGCGCGCCTGCCCGTGGGAACCGACAACCCGATCATCGACAAGTTCGACTTCAACGCCTCGCCGGTGATCCAGATCGCGGTCGCGGCCCCGCGGCCCATGCAAGAGATTACCGAAATCGCCCGCAAACAGATCAAGGAGAACATCGAGACCATTCCCGGCGTCGGCGCGGTGATCATCGTGGGCGGGCGCCAGCGGGCGGTGAACATCTACATCGACGCCGACAAGCTCACGGCCTACCACCTGTCGATCGAGGACGTGCGCAGCGCCCTGTTGCGGCAGAACCTCGAGCTGCCCGGTGGGCGCGTCGACCAGGGCACGCGCGAGCTGGTGCTGCGCACGATGGGCCGCGTCGAGACCACGGCGGGGTTTCTCGACCTGATCGTGGCCAACCAGCGCGGTTACCCCGTGCGGATCCGCGACATCGGCCGCGTGGTCGACTCGTTCGAGGAGCCCCGCGGCCTGGCCCGGCTCGACGGGCGCAACGCCGTGAGCCTCATCGTCCAGAAACAGTCGGGGTCCAACACGGTCCAGGTAGTCGACCTGGTCCAGAAACGGCTGGCCGAACTGGGCGAGGTCCTTCCGCCGGACGTCGAGACGATGGTGGTCAAGGACCAGTCGAAGTTCATCCGCCTGTCGATCCACGAGCTGAACTTCCACCTGGTCATCGCCGCCGTGCTCGTGGCCCTGACGATCATGCTGTTCATCCGCGACTGGCGCACCACGATCATCGCCAGCCTCGCGATCCCGGCCTCGATCATCACCACCTTCGCCTTCATGTATTGGATGGGCTACACGCTCAACAACATGACGATGCTCGGGCTGATTTTGGCGATCGGCATCGTGATCGACGACGCGGTGGTGATCAACGAGAACATCTTCCGCCACATGGAAGAGCATGGCTACCCGGCCCTCAAGGCGGCCGCCACCGCCACCCGCGAAATCGCCCTGGCCGTCTCGGCGACCACGTTGTCGCTGTTGGTGATCTTCCTCCCCGTGGTGTTCATGGGCGGTCGCGTGGGGCGGTTCTTCAGCAGCTTCGGGGCCACGGTGGCGTTTGCCATCCTCATGAGCTGGTTCGTCTCGTTCACCATGACGCCCATGCTCTGCTCGCGGTTCCTCAAGCTCAAGAAGGGGCACGCCGCCGGCAGCAAGGAGAGCCTGGTCTGGCGTGCGATCGACCGGACGTACGGCTGGATCCTCGGCTGGTCGCTGCGGCACCGCTGGGTGATCGTCGCCACCTCGGTGGCCCTCTTGATCAGTACCGTGCTGTTGTTTCGGATCGTGGGCTTCGACTTCCTCCCCCGCGACGACCAGAGCGAGTTCGAGGTGGCCATCACGCTGCCCGAGGGCTACACGCTCGACCGCGCCGATCAGGTTTTCCGCGAGATCGAAGCCCGGATCGCCGCGCTGCACGGCGTGACCCACGTGTTCTCGACGATCGGCGATACGACCGGCCGCGTCTCGCGCGGCCAGGGCGATGTGACCTCGGGCATGATCTACGCCCGGCTCGTCGATCTCGAGGAGCGGACCCGCAAGTGGTACGACCCGCAATTCTGGATCCAGGGCATCTTCCGCACGCCCGAGCCCGACCCCCGGTACTTCAGCCAGTTCGACGTCCAGCGCGCGGCCCGCGCCATCATGGCCGAGTACCCAGAACTACGTTCCGCCGTGCAAGACTCGGCGGTCGTTTCGGGCGCCGGCTTCCGCATGTCGATGATCGACCTGAACCTTCGCGGCCCGGACCTGGCAAGGCTCCAAGAGTATTCCGAGAAGATCATGGCCTGGATGCGCCAGCACCCGGAATACGTCGATATCGACACGAGCCTCTCGCTCCGCAAGCCCGAGCTGCGAGTCAAGATCGACCGCGAGCGGGCTTCCGACCTGGGCATTCCCGTGCAGACCATCGCCTCGACGCTCAACGTCCTCGTCGGCGGCGAACCGGTCACCAAGTACAAGGAACTCGACGAGCAATACGACGTCTGGCTTCGGGCCGAGCTTGCCGCGCGCGACCGGTCCGAGGCCATCGAGCGGCTCATGGTCCCCTCGCCGAAAGCCGGCCTGGTGCAACTGGCGAGCCTCGCTTCGCTCGAACCGGCCCGCGGCCCCGCCACGATCGACCGCTTCGGCATGCAGCGCCAGGTGGTCATCACCGCGAACCTCGAAGGCGGCAAGGCCCTGGGCGACGCCGTCCGCGACCTGAGCCAGTTCGTCGACTCGATGAACCTCCCGGCCGATTACCACTACGAGTTCATCGGCCGGGCCAAGGCGATGGGCGAGTCGAACCAGAACTTTCTCATCGCGTTCTTGACCGCGTTTCTGTTCATGTACATGATTCTGGCGGCCCAGTTCGAGAGCTTCGTCCATCCCATTACGATCCTCTTGGCCCTGCCGCTGACGCTGCCGTTCGCGCTGGTCTCGCTGATCCTCCTGCGCACGAACCTGAACCTCTACGCGATGTTCGGCCTGTTCATGCTCTTCGGGATCGTCAAGAAGAACGGCATTCTGCAAGTCGACTACACGAACGTGCTGCGCCAGCGCGGACTGCCGCGCGACGAGGCCATCCTCGAGGCAAACCACACCCGGTTGCGCCCGATCCTCATGACCACCGTGATGCTCATCGCGGCGATGATTCCCATTGCGCTGGGCCAAGGCCCGGGTGCGGCCAGCCGCGCGAGTCTGGCCAAGGTGATTCTCGGCGGGCAGACGCTGTCGCTGCTGCTGACCCTGTTGGTCACGCCCGTCGCCTACTCGCTGTGGGACGACTTGAGCCGCTTCGCCTCGCGCCTGGCCGGCCGCTTCGTGCGCGAGGAGCCCGAGGAAGAAGAGGCCCCCGGCGAGCTGCCTGCTGAGGGCGAGGGCGAGGAAGAGCGGGTGATCGAAGAGGTGGCATAGCGGCGTGTCGTCACGCCACGCGGCGATACAAGGCCCCTGTCCTTCACTCCCCGCCAAGACGTAAAATGGGGGTATGGGGCGAACGTCGATCGCATGGAGACCGCGCGCATGGCTACCGTCGTGGAGCCGCCCGCCAGGGCGTTTCCGGAAGACTGGTCGCTGGCCGATCTGTTGGACCGGCTGGGGGGCATCCCAGCCTGGCGGGTCCGGCTGTATCCCCTGCCCGGTACCGCCACCGAGCGTGACGTGGTCGAAACCGAGGCACGCACCGGCCGGCTCTGCGAACTCGTCGACGGCGTCCTGGTGGAGAAGGGCATGGGCTTCAATGAATCGGAAATCGCCATCAACATCGCGGGAGTTCTCAACGCCTTCGTGAAGAAGCGTCGTCTGGGCATCGTGGTGGGCGAGTCGGGGATGATGAAGATCCTGGGCCGGCAAGTGCGCATTCCCGATGTGGCCTTTGTCTCGTGGGACCGTCTGCCGGGGCGCAAGCGCCCGCGCACGCCCGTCCCCGAACTGGTTCCAGATCTTGCGGTCGAGGTCCTTTCGCCGAGCAATACGCCGCGCGAGATGGATCGCAAGCTCCAGGAGTACTTCGCCGCCGGAGTGCGTTTGGTGTGGTACGTGGATCCGCAGACGCGCACGGCCTGCGCGTACACCTCGCCGGAGTCGGGCACGCGGATCCCCGAGGAAGGCTCGCTCGAGGGCGGGGAGGTGCTGCCGGGCTTTGCCCTGGCGTTGGCCGACGTGTTCCCCGCCGACATCGAACCGCAAACGTGAACGCTGCATCTCCCAACCCGCGCGGAGCCGGCCCCAAGGGCCGCGGGGCCCACGGGAATCCCCCGAACCCGCTGGAAGCGGTTCGGG
>JANLFZ010000380.1 GCA_024653385.1 Thermoguttaceae bacterium
TGGTGGCCCCGAAAGGGCCGGGGCACCTGCTGCGTTCGGAGTTCGTGCGCGGGGCGGGCGTGCCGTGCCTGATCGCCCTGGGCGAGGGAGCGACCAAAGAGGCATTCGACATCGGCTTGGCGTATGCCAAGGGAATCGGGGGGACCCGGGCCGGTGTGATCGAGACCACCTTCGCCGAGGAGACCGAGACCGACCTGTTCGGCGAACAGGTCGTGCTGTGCGGCGGCGTCAGCGCCCTGGTCAAGGCCGGGTACGAGACCCTGGTCGAGGCCGGATACCAGCCCGAAATGGCCTATTTCGAGTGCGTCCACGAGCTGAAGCTGATCGTCGACCTGATCTATCAGGGCGGCCTGAACTACATGCGATACAGCATCTCAAACACGGCCGAATACGGCGACTATACCCGCGGCCCCCGGATCATCACCGACCAGACCAAGGCCGAGATGAAACGGATCCTCAACGAGATCCAGAGCGGCCAGTTCGCCAAGGAGTGGATCCTCGAGAACAAGGCCAACGCCCCGGCATTCAAGGCGATGCGGCGTCAGGAACGGGCCCACCCGGTCGAAGAGGTGGGCCGAAAGCTGCGGCGCTTGATGTCGTGGATCAATGCCAAGGAGGTCTAGCCATTTCAGGCTAGGCAGCAATCCCTCACTGGGCCTATCAGCACACTCCCCTCCATGGCGCGGATTGCCACGAGGCCGAGGAGTGCAACAATAACAATCACGGGCCGGACAGGTGGCCGGCGCGGAGCGGCCCTCTGTCCGGTGTGTGGGAACGACCTGATACGAGGCTGGTGTGAGGGCTTGCTCATGCCGTCCGTCCACGATGTTGGCGAACTGACGTTCGACGAACTCAATCCCGGCGACCGGATCGAGGTCGAGCACCTGGTGACCGTCGGGGGTCGGCAATGGCGCACCCGTACGGTCGGAACCGTGGTCCGCACGGAGCGTCGTCGCCACGGCCTGCACTTTCGGCGCAACTTCGACGACAAGGTGTTCAGCGACGTGGTGCTCTTGGAACTCCCCGATGGGGAGTTGGCCGATGTGACCGTCGACGAGTTCACCGTGTTTCGGCCGGCCTGATCCATCGGATTGCCCAACTCGTTTCACTGGCCCTACCCCGGCCGAGCCATGACTTCCGACCACGGGGATCGCGCCTCCGATCTTTTCCGCGCCCATTCCCGCAGCTTCCGCGAGAACCGTTACGTCTACCCCGTGGTCAGCCGGCGTTCGGGCGGGGTTTCGATCGGGGTCAATCTGAACCTCGATAAGGTCTGCAACTTCCATTGCGTGTATTGCCAGGTGGACCGGACGACGCCCGGCTTGAAGGACTTCGTCGACCTTGCGCGCCTGGCCGAGGAACTCGACGCCACGTTGGAACTGGCCACTTCGGGCCGGTTGTTCGACGACCCGCAGTTCTGCCGCACGCCCGCATCGCTGCGGACCGTGCGCGACGTGGCCTTAAGCGGCGACGGCGAGCCGACGACCTACCGCAACTTCGACGAGGTGGTTTCGACGTGCATCGCGGCCAGGAATCGCCGAGGGTTGGACGGCGTGAAAGTCGTCCTGATCACCAACGCGACCATGTTCCATCGCCGGAGAGTCCAAGAGGGACTGCGCTTGCTTGACCAGGCCGGCGGGGAGATCTGGGCCAAGCTCGACGCGGGCACCGAGGACTACTACCGCGTTGTCGCGCGATCGAAGATCCCGTTCTCCCGAATTCTCGCCAACCTTCGGCTTGCCGCCCGGGAACGACCGATCGTCATCCAATCGCTGTTCTTGCGCATGCATGGCCTGGGGCCTCCAGCCGACGAGCAAAAAGCGTATGCCGGCCGACTAGAGGAGATCGTGTCCAGCGGCGGCCAGATCAAGCTGGTGCAGATCCACACGATCGCCCGCCGGCCCGCCGAACCCTGGGTAACCGCGCTTGCCCATGCGGAACTGGATGCCTTGGCCGATCGCGTGCGCGCCCGAACCGGGCTCTCCGTCGCCGTCTTCTATGGCGCAAGTGCGGACCGGGAACCTGCCGCAGGCAAGTGACGGCCGGGCGGTTGCCGTCACGACTCGCCGTGTTGCGGCGCGGCTGGGTGCTTGCCGGGCTGGACTGGTTTCTTGGGGCTGCCTTCCTGGCTTGGCGCGGAACGGTCGCCAAGCAGGCTTTTCTGCCTGGGGTGTTCGCCGAGCCACTTCACGCGCCCCGACTCGAGGTCGTAGATTGCCCCGACGATCTTCAACTTCTCCTCCCGGACGCGGCTCGACACGAGGGGGCTCCGCCGCAGCAGGTCCTCGATCGCCTGCCACACGTTGGCCTCGATCGCGGCCGGAATCAGATCGGCGCCGCGCAGTTCCGGGTGGGTCTCTTGGGCCTTGGCGACCGCCGGCCGGATGCTCCCGGCCAGCGGAGCGATGTTCCCGTGCAACTCGGCCCCGGTGGCCACCGCGGTGACCGCGCCGCACTGGGTGTGCCCGAGCACCACCAACAGCGGCGTGCCCAAGTGGTCGGTGCCGTATTCGATCGACCCGGCTTCGTCGAGATTGCAGACGTTCCCAGCGACCCGCACCACAAACAAGTCGCCGATCCCCTGGTCGAACAATAGTTCCACCGGCACCCGAGAATCGGAACAACCAAGCACGGTGGCGAAGGGATGTTGGCCGTGCTCGCTGGTCGCCCGGCGCCGGGCCGCGCCGGAGTCCGGATGGATGCTCTTGCCCAGGACGTAACGGGTGTTGCCGTCCCTGAGCCGCCGAATCGCTTCGTTTGCCGTGATCGCGGGCGGCTCATCGCTACCTTGCGATCCAACCGCGATGCCCCAGGCAGCCGCCATCGCGGCCCAAAGCACCACAAGGGGCTTCGTTCGCACATGACGAAACATGGAACAGGACTCCGTAACCGTTCACCGGGACTGTCCGAAGTTTCAACCTGTCATTTCACCAACCGCCAACCCGTCGGGTCGGCGGTCAAGCCGGTATGGCCTTTGTAGCGTCCGTACACGTTGTGCATTTCGTCGATCGAGTCGAAGTAACCCACGATGTGGGCGGCGCTGAACGACTGGCCGGCCTTGATCGGTTTGCCGTAGACCTCTTCGATCATCACGATGATGCCGCCGGGCCGCTGGCTGCACCATGCCTCGTACACGATCGACGGTTCGAGCGTCATGCCCGCCAGCCATGGGCCGTCCTTGCCCGTGGCCTTGTCGCGCAACCGGTACGCCCGAATGAAGTGTTCCGGCAGTTTGTGGGTGTCGCGCCGGTAGCCGAACTTGGCGTCGGGCGGAAACGGCGTGAAGAACTCGCTGGCGGGAATTCGCAGCCCCTGGGGACCGCCCAGGTAGCTCAGGTAGATTTCGCTGAACGTGTCTCCCCGCTCGTGCCGCACGCATCCCGGCGTGTCGTTGCGGAGGAACATTTCGTTCGAATCGTTGACCGTGTCGATCCGGTCCATCAACACGAAGTACCGCACGTCCTTGGGAAACACCACCCATTGCGTCCATCGCGACCCCGGTTTGCGCCCGGGAGCGGCATACTCGTAACAGTAGGTGGTCTTGACCGCGGCGAAGTCCTTGCCCCGAATGACCTCCGGCTGGACGGGCTTCATGCGGTGGCAAAGCTGCGGCCCCTCGACCACGCGCTTGCGGTGGGTGCTGCCGTGGGCCATTAGCGCGTACTGCCGTCGGGCCGGGTCGGTCTCGTTGGTGTACCAGGTGTAGCGTCCCACGCCGTGTCCGTCGGGCGCGAGCACCTTGTCGCCGTAGGCCTCGTCGCTGCCGGCCTCCATCAGCCAGTCGACGACCATCAGCCCGTCCCCCGCCTCGCGGAACCCGGTTTTCTTATCGAGAAACGATCCCTTCTCGATGCCGGTCATCCAGTGCTTGGGGTCCTTTTTCGGAATGACCGCTTCGAGCAGGTCGGTCTCGATCTTGATGGCCCGGTCGGTTTCGATCACGCGGACCCCAGACGGCTGCTCGGCCGCGCCCCACGCGCAACAGGCCGCGGCAACCCAGAGCCCCATCGGCACCAAGCCCCGAAAAACGGTGGCGACTCGCATACGGCGTCCTCTCATGCAGGCGGTGCGTCGATTGCAGCGCTGCGTGCCGCTTTCGCGCGCTGGCCCAGGCGCTGCGCGCCCCAATGTAGCGCCGCCACCGCGCGTGTCAAGGGCCGACGCCAAGGCCTTCGGCCCGGCTAGCCGTAGCCCAACGCCTTCAGCTCCTCTTCACTCAGGCCGTGGTGATGGGCCAATTCGTGCAGGATGGTGATGCGGATCTGCTCGCGGAGGTTCTCGGGCGTGATCCGGCCCGATTCATCCATCGCGGCCGACAGGATTCCCTCGCGGTAGATGGTGACCACGTCGGGAAGCGTACCGGAGTGCTCGACGCTGCGGTGCGTGATCGGAATGCCGGTATACAGGCCACACAGGTCGTCGATGTACTCGACGCCCTTCTCCTCCATGACTTCCGGAGAAGGGTAGTCTTCGACGTGAAGGGGAATCTTCTCCAAGAGCTGATGGACCAAGGGCGGCATGGCCGCCAAGACCCGCTCCAATTGCCGATCAAACCGTGCTCTGGCACGCGCGTTCACCGGGGACGCACCCTTCTGGGGCCAGAAAACAACGAGCCGGGCAACCTCGCGGACCCCAAGGAGACGCAGCGCCACCGGGGCCCGCCGAGAAAATCATAGCGAGATCGGGGGGGCCGTCAATGCGGCGAGATCGCTCACCTCAAATGGCCCGGCGCCAACGCCAG
Organism: Thermoguttaceae bacterium; assembly: GCA_024653385.1. Taxonomy (GTDB): domain Bacteria; phylum Planctomycetota; class Planctomycetia; order Pirellulales; family Thermoguttaceae; genus JANLFZ01. The sequence continues at coordinate 4,742 of JANLFZ010000380.1, forward strand.
ATGGACGAAGGGAAGGTGGATCAGGCAGAGGGACGTCGGTAGTGCTGGTAAGCTAGGAGGACCTCGTAGAGGTCCATTGAAATCGAGACCTCCTCGTCTTCGAAGTCGCGGAGCCACGTGCGGCGCGACTGGACGGCATCGACCAGCAGGGGGAGGATTTCGCCAAGGGGCACGCTCACCCGTTGACTAGATTCCTCAGATTGCGCAACCTTCAGTGCCGAACGGTCTTCCTGGGGGCCGTAGTAGATACGAAGGTGGCTTGGGTGCATGCCGCGTCCTTTGCCGTTGGTTGAGATCCGTCTGCTTCCAGTTGTATCGGCAGCGCGCGTCTTGTGGGTTTGATGTTTTTCGTCGAGAATAGGGCTTTGCTCCACCGGTTCCGCTTGTAGGACCAAGGGCGAGCGAAGCGAGATCCTTGACAGGGGCTCCCCATTGCGCTAGAGTGCGTGTCGGCAACCCCCAATCACTACGAACGTTGCGTCGCCCAAGCGCGACGCCTGTCAACCCTGTATGGCCAATCCGGTGACGATCGATCTGCGGCACGTGGCCCGTGGCCTGGACATCCCGTTGCACCAAGTCGAAGCGACCGTCGAGCTTCTCGACGAGGGAAACACGGTTCCCTTCATTACCAGGTATCGCAAGGACCAGACTGGGGGACTGGACGAGGAGAAAATCCGAGCGATCCAAGCCCGATTGACCAAACTCCGCCTGTTGGCCGAACGGAAACAAACGATCCTTCGCACGATCGAGGCCCAGGGGAAGCTGACCGAGAAACTAGCCAAGCAAATCCAGTCGGCCTCGACCACGAAACGGCTGGAGGACCTCTATCTGCCGTTTCGGCCCAAGAAGCAGACCTTGGCCACGCTGGCCCGGTCGCGTGGGCTGGAGCTACTCGCTCAGGAGATTCTCACGGCCGCTGTGAGCCGCGAGGGACTGGACGCTCGGGCCGCCGACTTTGCCAACCCCGATCGCCAGGTCCCGACGGCTGCCGACGCGCTGTTGGGCGCCGGGCACATCCTGGCCGAGCAGTTCAGCGAGAATGCGGAGTTTCGGCAGCGACTGCGCGACATCCTGCAACGGACCGGTAAACTCGTTTCGGTCCGAGTCGGTGGAGAGAGCAAGGAACCGGCGTCTGCCGAGGTTGGGGACAAGCCGTCGGGCGAGCCCGCGGCCAAGGACCGCGCTTCGGTAGCCGAGTCGCCCGAGACTCCCGCGCACGACGCGCCTTCGGTGCATCCCGAACCCACCACGCCGCCACCGCCGCCCACCGAGCCGATTCGTGCGCCCGAGGCGAATTCCGCGCCCGAGACTCAGCCCGGGGGCGATGCCGCCACGGAGTCCGCCGCCGGG
>JANLFZ010000381.1:0-2067 GCA_024653385.1 Thermoguttaceae bacterium
CGCTTTCTTGCTCTCTCATGTTTGCCCAACTTATTGTTTTACAGGCCCTAACCGGTCCCACCCGTCAGCAGGATGACACGCTCTGATTTCACCATCACTGACCGCTCGCTACCAGGTTACCGAGGCAGTTCGCCGGTCGCAGAAGGGTTTGGGTCGGGTGCGTCGAGCAGGTGCCCTCGCACGGTGCCTTCGAGGACCCGGCGGAAAGGATAAGCCCACGGAAAAGCCCTTCCGTGGCCCAAAGGAGCAGTAGTCCACTGTTATCGATCTTCTCCACCTACATGCCGTACGGGAAGCTCTTCAAATCGACCACGCCGCTCGAACGAACCCGACGCAGCGCCTCGGCGTACTGTAACAGGACTCTGAGCGAGTACTCGATCCGCTGCCGAAGGGACGCATCGTGCTCGTCGGCCGGCTCGTTGCCTCGGAGCATCTGTCCCACGTTGCGAACGATCACGTGATCGGGGATGTAACAGATGCGGGTGTTCTTGTAGCTGCTCATGCGCAGCTCGGCCACCGGATACGCGCCACCCAGCGAGGCAGAAACGGCCACGATCAGCCCCGGTTTGTGCGCCAACACGTCGCCTCCGCAGAGCAGGAAGAAGTTCTTCAAGCCTGCGGGGACCATGCCTGACCACTCCGGCGAGACGATCACCAAGCCGTCCGATTCCCTCAATTCTGCCGCGATGGGCGACCACAATTCCTTCCATCGAGGAGTTTCCTGCCACACGCCTTCGTCCCAAAGGGGCAACGGGTTATCGGAAAGCGACAAGAGATAAGTCTGTCGCACGCCTATCTTGCGAAGAATCGCTTCGACGTATCGCGCCACTCGAGCCGATTCGGACTCGTGTCGGTGGCTCCCGGCGATGATCGAAATCTTCATTTCCCCACCTATCCCGAATCGAACCTCGTCGCATTCGCACACGGGTAAGCCATTCTACCAGACCGCGGTCCCCTTGGAGCCCCTGCGATTGCCCAAAAGGTGATCATGGATCATGAAGATCCTCGCGGCGCGCCTGGTGTACCTCATCCTGTAATCGTTGCGCGGTTGGTGATCCGGCCGGTCCCCCTTGGACTAACGGCTGACGAGTAGCTAGTCCGACGAGCGCATTGCCCAAAGCGATCGCTTGGCTCGGGTCGGCCGCATATCCGTCGGCGCCGAATTGAGTAGCCAAGTCCTCGGCTCCTTGTAGCGCCCGGCCTCCCACGAGGATTTTCACGATCGCTCCGCGCTCGGTTTGCCGCACCGCCTCGATGGTCTGTTTCAGCGTGACGAGCTGGGTACGCTGCGAGGCGGATAGCCCCAAGAGATCGGCCTGATAGAATCCCACCGCCTCAGCCAGGTCCCGAATCGGCACGTCGCAGCCGAGCTGGATCACTCGCCACCCGTCTAGCTCGAAGAAATCGGCGACTGCTTGGAGCCCCAACTCGTGATGGTTACCGGCCACGGCAGCGCCGACGAAGGTCTTGCCGTTCCCAGGGCGGCTTGCGGCTCGGCTTCGAAGCTCCGCCATGATCCCCCTCGTGGCGGCCGTGCCGAAGTGCTCCTCAGCGACATTGATCTGGTCGGCCTCCCACAGCCGTCCCGCCTCTTCCTGGGCCGGCAGAAGCACTTTTGCGTACAGTTCCGCAACCGGATGGCCTGCCGCAGCAGCATCCAGAACCAGTCGCGTTGCCCTGGGCCGGTCCCCCTCCAGCAGTGCCAGCAGATACTCGCCAGCCAGACGGCCATAAACTGGATCGGAGGTTACATCCATTCGGGCAGGTTGCGCCAATTGCCTTTCCAATTCCTCGAATGGCCCGCGGCAGACGGTGGCCGCCACCTGCGCCGACTCGCCCGGCAGTTCCGCCTCGATCACGCGGGTCAAACACTCGAGCGCGGATCGAATCACCGCGAGGGGTACGCCTCGCGCCTCCAGCACCACTCGCAGCCACCGCGCGTGCTCGACGAAGAATGGCGGCCGGTCGAACTCGACGGCGACGGCCAGTTCCTCAAGAGTCTGCACGAAGAGGTTTTTCCACCTGGCGAAAGCCTTGGATTCGGGTGTTTCCTTCAATTGCGGACAT
>JANLFZ010000381.1:2077-6078 GCA_024653385.1 Thermoguttaceae bacterium
GACATGTCTCGAACAACTCGTTTGCGGCAAACCCTGCCAGAGCCCGCGCCGAACGGAGAATCATTCTACCTGCCGCTTGACCTGCATGACTCATGATCGGTGTTCCCCATTCTGGAGCGGTGTTGGCTTCCGGACGGGTTGTTGGCTGCAGCCGGTTTCGTGTCGTGTGGCCTCCGCACGCTGCTGCCTCGGATGGGGTTGCTCCATCTGTTCCAACGCCGTGGCGCGAATCGTCGGTCGCAGCCGAGCCGGGAGCGATTCCGAACGATCACCCATGCTGCCCAGCACCACCGCAGCGGCCAGCCGATCCATGCACTCAAGGTCGATCTCGGGAAACAACGACGCCAATTCGGCGCATGCCTTGCCTTCGGCGGGATCGAGCCCGAATACGGCGCGTTCGGCCAACAAGCCCAGGAGGCGTGTGCGGCGGTGGCGTCGGTCTCGGTTCATCCGATACTTTCCCGTATGGTCGTCTCGCCTTCAACCCCGAGCAACGCGCGCAGACGCAATAAGCCTCGGCGTGCGTGGGTCTTGACGGTCCCGAGCGGCATGTTTGCCGCTTCGGCGATTTCGCGGTGCGTGCGGCCTTCCAGCAGGGCCAATTCCAGCACGAGCCGCTCCTCGGGCCGGAGGGCTTGCATCGCTTCCCGAGCTTGCCGTGCCTCCTCGGCGACGTCCACCGAATGGCGTTCCGACAATACCGGGCCGGCAGGGTCTTCGGTCAACGAGTCCGGGGCTCCAGCCCGTGACCTCTTGCGCCTCCGATCGATCAGACGCCGTCGCGCGATCATGGTGACGAACGTGGCCTCGGACGCCACCGCCGGATCGAATCGGGCCGCACTCCGCCAGAGGTCGACGAAAATCTCTTGGACGGCGTCCTCGGCGTCGTCATGCTGCCTCAACTGCCGCCGCACAAGCGACCAAACCAGGCCGCCGTACTGGTCGAGGCATTCGTCTACGGCAGCGGGATCGCCTGCAGCGATCCGCTCGAGCACTGACTCCCCCACTCCGTAGCCTCCACGCCGCGGGCGCAAAAAAAGGGAGGGCCGACCTGGGCCCTCCCGGCCAAGCACGGTAAGTTCAGCCTACCGGGGAAGAATCACGGCGTCAATCACGTGGATGACGCCGTTGGAGGCATGGATGTCGGCCTTGACCACGTTGGCGTTATCCACCTTGACCTTACCGCGCTGCACCGTGATCTGTACCTCCGAGCCCTCGACGGTCTTGGCCTTCGAGAGCTTGACCACGTCTGCGGCCAGCACCCTACCTGGAACCACATGGTACGTGAGAATCTTGGCCAGTTTCTGGCGGTTCTCCGGCTTCAAGAGATCCTCGACCGTGCCTTGGGGCAGTTTCTTGAACGCCTCGTCCGTCGGTGCGAAGACCGTGAACTGGCCTTCACCGCTGAGCGTCTCCATCAATCCCCCGGCCTTCAGCGCGGCAGCCAGCGTCTTGAAACTTCCCGCTGCCACTGCCGTGTCCACGATGTTCCGATGCGGCTGTTCTGCGGAGCACGACGCGGAACACGATCCCGCTGCCTGCACCGAAGAACCGCCAAGGAGCACCAGGGCAACTACACCCATTGCACAAACTGCACTTCTCATCACAACCCCCTTCCAGTGAGTGGTAAGCGGCTCGAACATGGCCGCACCGATTGTCCAACGTACCTTCCTATTCGACGCAGGAGCCGAATCGGTTTCAAAACGGTGTCGATCGCGGGCGTTGCGGGACGGCGGATCAGACGAGCAGGCGGAACGAGCAACTGCCGCCGCCGCACCGACGGCTGAGCATCTTGCCGATCGGCACACGATACCTGGCGAAAAGCCCATAAAGAAGGCCGGCCATCCAACGAATTCCTGGCCAGGAAAGCGGGGCGACCAACCAGGACAACCCCAGGGCACGGTAGAGCTGTTGGATGGCGTCCACGCCACGGACGACCCTGCCGTCAGGAAGGATGGCGTGGAGCGCTGCCCGCAGCGCGTCCCCAGTGAGGCCGTAGTCCGCCGGATCGAACACTGGATCGTTGATGTCTACCCATAGAATACGCCCATTCCGATCTCGGCGTTTGAGCCATTCCGCTTCGCGTCGGCAGAATGGACACTGGCCGTCGTAGAAGAGTCGGATTGGCGATTGGCGTTCCACGTGGTTTGTTCGTCCCAAGCCGACGCCCAGAGGCACTTGCGGATTAGAGCGATTCATACCCTTTGAAGCTCCGCCAGTTTTGCCAGAACTTCTGCGGCGTGCCCCGCAGGGGCCACTTTGGGCCAATAGTAGCTGACGCGGCCATGCGGATCGACCAACACAGTGCTTCGAATGATCCCCTCGTATTTCTTTCCATACATACTTTTCTCTCCCCAGGCACCGTACTTCTTCGCGACCGTGTGATCGGGATCGCTGAGCAGTTCGACCTGCAACTGGTGCTTCTGACGGAACTTCCGATGGCTGCCGACCGAATCCGGACTGATGCCTAGCACCTTGGCCCCCAGTTGTCCAAATTGCCCGAGCTGCGATGTGAACTCGCAGGCCTCCTTGGTACAGCCCGGCGTATCGTCCCTCGGATAGAAGTACACCACAACCCAACTTCCCTCCAAATCTCTCAGCGAGACCTTTTGACCATCTTGATTCGCGAGAGAAAAACCCGGGGCTTTCCTGCCGATCTCTATTGCAGTGGACGCCATCAGGTGGTCTCCTCAATCTGGAGGCAATGATTGCCCGTGGTCGCCTGCGCTTTGCACGGGAATCTGGACCTCAAAGTAGTTCTCGTCGAGCGGAACAAATGGGCTGTTGTAGCCCATCACGCGAACGCTCCCGGTTGCCGTCCACGACGCCCGGTTGCGTTCTAGCCAAGCTTGCAGCCTCTGGGTGGCCAGGCGCACCGAGTCGCGGGTTTGTGGCCCGCGAACGCCCGTGCTGACGACGGTCATGGCGGGCACGTCCGCAACTACGACGGGCCCCTGCGCGCCCGGTTTTCCAAGCGACCCATCCCGGTAGAGAAAAGCCATGGTGCCCGCGAGAGTCGTGCCGACGGCATCTGAAAAGCTACCCATTTCCACCGGCGCGGTCATTGCGATCCCGTTACGCTTGATGTGCGTAAACAGGGTCCAGAACGCCAGGTTGGAATTGCCTTGGGTCTCGGCTTTCCGGTAACCGGGGTAAGTCTTGATTTCGATCTCGCCAACCGGTGTCGGCGGCGGGAAGCCGCTGGGCAGAGCGGCTTCCTTGCGCGGCCGAAAGCTCAGGTCTCTTGCCCACTCGGCCACCTCGAAGCGTAGGGTCTGCGTATCGCGCTCCCAGCGATCCGGCGACACGGAGGCCATGCTGTCGGCCACGGCGCCCAGCCGCTTCGAGACCAGCGAGTCCGAACCGAGAATCGTGACCGCTTCGTGGATCGCCTCAAGCAGGGTTTTCTGTTTTGCATCCGTGGGTATTCCGAGAGCACGACTCATTTCGAGTCCCTCCCGCAGTCGATCGGCGGCGCTCAACCGCAGACCATCACCCGGGTGATCGAAACGTGTCGGTGGCTCAGCCGCTGCCAAAACGGCCAACCCAGCAAGAAAGCTCGTGAGCGTGGCGAGCCAACGCATCGGTGAGACTCCAAACTGTAATCGAAACCGCCAGGTAAGCCGTTGTGGCTATTTGGTTTTCTCCATAGCTATTCGCAGGAACGCGGCCGGCGGATTCAATCCACCCGACGAATCACGACTTCTCGTAGCCCGTCGCAACCGTTGCCGCTACATCGTCCTAAGCTCGACTCTTGCCATTTTGCTGCAAGTGGTTGTCCGTTCATAAGTTGCGGCTGACATGATCGGCAGTTCAGATAATGGGTGTCAGTCTTTGACTGACAACGCCTTAAGACATCTCGGGACCCGGCCAATGAGAAAAAAACGGCAACAGTTGAGCTAAGCCCTTACGCCACGGCGATTCGGACCCTCGAACTGCGTGGGTTGCGGTGGCGACTGGGAGCCCGGCCGAGGCATCGAGGTTCATCGCAGCAGCGTGGC
>JANLFZ010000382.1 GCA_024653385.1 Thermoguttaceae bacterium
AGTTGGGCAATCTTATGGAACCCAAGGAAGCGAAGCGCCCTTGGGTTCCATAAGATTGCCCAACTTCTAGTTTGCAGGCCCTAAGATGAACGGTCTGGCGGTCATGCTGGCGGTGTTCGCGGCGGCGTTCGCGGTGGGGTATGCGCTCATTGCGCGCGTCCCCACCCGGCTCCACACCCCGCTCATGTCGATGACCAACGCCATTTCGGCGGTCACGGTGCTCGGCGCGCTGGTCTTGTTTGCGGAAGACCTTTGGCCTTGGCAGCGCGGGCTGGGCGCCGTCGCGCTGGCCGCGGCGGCATTCAACGTGATCGGCGGCTTTGCCATTACCCACCGCATGTTGCGCCTGTTCAAGGCCCGGCAGGACGAACCCGAGGGCAATGACCGGCCCGTGCGGCAATGAGCCGTCCCGGTTTGTCGCTGCCCTTGAAGAGTCGGCCCGCAAAGGGTTCTGACCGAAGAGTGTAACCGTTCAGGGGACTGTTCGAACGTCAAGGGCACCGTCCCTGGGAAACGGTCAACCCACACCGTAGCCGAGTCGCGTTTGCACTCCCTGTGACGCGGTGGTACGATGTCGGCGCCATGCCGTGTTGTCGAAGCACCTCTCTGAAGGAAAACACCCATGCACGCCATCCGAGTGCCCGCGGTTACGCTCTTGGTCGCCGGATTTTCCGCATTGGCGGCGGCTGCCGATGCCCCCTTGGGCGACAAGACATTGGTGGTCTGGGCCGCGCCGGCCAACCTCGACCAGCGCGGCGGAAGCGCGTTGACGATCGACGATCTCCACGGCCGGTTCGACGCCGTGGTCTTTGGCGAAATCGCGCCCCGGCGATGGATGGCCGGCAGCGAGTTCTATCGCCGGACCCAGCGCGAGCAGGCCGCCTGGCCCGAGGAAAAAGCCGACGCCAAGACCTTCGTCCAGGTGGCGATCGTCTACCAAGGCCGCGAGGTGACGCTGTACCGCAACGGTCAGAGACTGGCCCAGTACGCGATGCCCAATCCGCCCCAGGAATTCGGCCCGCACAGCGTCGTCGTGATGGGCATGAGGCACCTCGATCAGGGCGACGACGCTCACTTCGCCGGCACGATCGACGACGCGAGAATCTACGGCACGGCCCTGGCGCCCGAACAGATCGCGGCCCTCAAACCCAACGAGCCATCCCAGCCCGCGCCTTGGGCATGGTGGACTTTCGAGAAGGAGCCCAAGGACCAGGCCGGCCGGTTCGCCGCCGCGCGGCTGGTTGGTGGAGCGAAGATCGAGAACGGCAGACTGCTCTTGGACGGCTCGACCGGCACGATGATCGCCGCGCGAACCGAGGGCCAGCTTGCCTCGATTGCCGGGGCCGCCCTGCCCGTGCCCGCTGCCGATATCGAGGCCGCAAGGCGATTGCGCCACCACCTCCTGGCCGATCCGTACCGGCCGGAATACCACTTTACCATCCCCGAGGATTACGCCATGCCGTTCGACCCGAACGGCGCGATCTATTGGAACGGGCGGTACCACTTGTTCTACATCTACCAAGAGCGTGGCGTCCACGTGTTCGGGCACGTGTCGAGCCTTGATCTGGTCCACTGGCGTCACCATCCGAAGGCGGTCTTTCCCACGCCCGACAGCCCCGAGAAGGGCATCTTCAGCGGCAACTGCTTCGTGAACCAGCGCGGCGAGGCGACGATGCTCTACCACGGCGTCGGGGCGGGCAACTGCATCGCCACGAGCACCGACCCCGAACTCGACCACTGGAAGAAGCTGCCCGCCAACCCGATCATCCCCAACCCGCCCGCCGGGGCGCCCTATGCCTCGTGGGATCCGCACGGCTGGCTCGAAGGCGGCACGTACTACGCGATCTTCGGCGGCACGCGCGCCGCGATCTTCAAAGCCAAGGCGCTCGACCGGTGGCAGTACGTCGGCGACCTCTTGCATCACACGGTCCCGGGCGTCGATCTGCGCGAGGATATCTCATGCCCCGACTTCTTCCCGCTGGGCAACAAGCGCGTGCTCGTCTGCATCAGCCACCGCTTGGGGACGCGCTACTACGTGGGCCGGTGGGAGAACGAGCAATTCCATCCCGAGTTCCACGAGCAGATGAGTTGGGTCGATAACGCCTATTTCGCCCCGGAGTCGCTGGTCGACGCCCGAGGGCGGCGGATTCTCTGGGCGTGGATCTTCGACGGGCGCAGCGCACCGGCCCGAAAGGCCAGCGGCTACTCGGGCGAGATGGCGCTGCCCCGCGAACTCTCGCTGGGCGACGACGGCCGGCTGCGCATGCGGCCCATCGAGGAACTCCAGCGACTGCGCTATCACGAGCAAACCTTCGAGAACCTCGCGGTCGCGGCCGGCCAGGACGTGCCGCTGGAGAAGGTCGCCGGCAACACGATCGAGCTGCTGGTCGAAATCGACCCGCAAGCCGCCACCCAGTGCGGCGTCAAGGTCTGCCGTTCGCCCGACGGCGCCGAAGAGACCCTGGTGTACTACGACGCGGCCGAGAAACGCCTGAAGATCGATGTGACCAAGGCGAGCCTCGGCCTGGGCCCCAAGAACGTCGAGGCGGGGCCGTTCGCCCTCAAGCCGGGCGAGACGCTGTCGCTGCGGGTATTTGTCGACAAATCGGTGGTCGAGGCCTTTGCCAACGACCGGCAGGCCGCGATGCGGCGGATCTACCCCACCCGGCCCGACAGCCGCGGCGTCGCGCTCTTCGCCCGGGGCGGAGCCATCAAGGTCCGCCAGGTAAAGGCCTGGAGAATGATGCCCTCGAACCCCTACTGACTCGGGCGATCCACACGGCAACGGCCACTGCCACCGCCCCACAGGCTGGAAACAGCACCCGCAACCGCCTAGGCCGCCTTGAGGACCAGGCAGGTGTTGCTGCCGCCAAAGCCGAACGAGTTCGACGCGGCGACGCGCACGCGATGCGGTCGGGCCTGATGCGGCACGTGGCATAGCGCGCACTCGGGATCGGGGTGGTCGAGATTGATGGTCGGCGGGACCGCCTGGCGATCCAGCGCCACCAGGCAGGCCAACGCCTCGATCGCCGCGGCGCCGCTGAGCAGGTGTCCGGTCATGCTCTTGGTCGAGCTGACAGGGACCCGCTCGACCGACGTACCCAAGGCACGGCGCAAGGCGTGCGACTCGGCCCGGTCGCCCACCGGCGTGCCGGCCGCGTGCGCGTTGACATAATCGACTCCGCCGGGATCGATGCCCGCATCCTCCAGGGCGCCTTGGATCGCCCGGCACGCAGGTTCCGGGTCCGAGCTGGGGATCACCATGTGCGAGGCATCGCTGCTGGCGCCGAAGCCCGCCAGTTCGCCGTATGGCCTCGCGCCGCGGCGCCGGGCGAGGTGTTCGGGTTCAAGGACGAATACGGCCCCGCCCTCGCCCATGACGAACCCATCGCGGTCGCGGTCGAAGGGACGCGACGCGGCCGCGGGCGAGTCGTCGCGCCGCGACAGGGCCCGCAGGTTGCGGAACCCGGCATAGGCCATGGGCGTGACCAAATCGGCGCTGCCGGCCAGGCAGAGTTCGGCCCAGCCTTCTTGGACCCACCGGCGCGCCAGGGCCAGGGCGAAGGCCCCGCTGGCGCACGCGGCAGCCACGGCAGTCGCCGGTCCGGCCAGCGCCAAGTCGCGGTGGACGCGGTGCACCAGCGACGGCATGTCGAGGCCCGGATCGAACACGCGGGTTCCGCCCGCCAGAAAGTCCATTTCCCAAAGCCGCAGATGCTCCGCCCCCAGGCCCAAGACGAGCCCGATGCGCCGCGAGCTGCGGGCATCGAGCAGGCCGGCATCGGCCAACGCCCGGCCCGCGCAGCTCAAGACAAGCTGTTCGAGCCGGTCGCGCGTTTGGAACATGCCCGGCTGGAAGGTCGGCGGAACCGGAATATCTCGTACCCTGGCGACAAACTGGGGTGCCCCCTGCCCGTCGCCCGAGATCGTCTCCGCCGCCACGCCCGATCGACCCGCCAGCAGGTTGTCGGCGAAGACGGCAAACTCGTGGCCCAGGGGCGTCACGGCCCCCACACCCGTAATCCACACGCGCGTCATGCTCAGGCCGCTTTCAATAGACCAAGGGAAGGTAGACCGTACGCGGGCTGCTCGGCCCGCCGGGTCAGTTCAATCCGGCCACCCCAAGGCAAACCGCACGACCATGGGCCGGCACGGGCTGGGTCGGCGTCGGCGGCAAGCCATTGGGCCAGCGCGGTCAGACTTGCGGCCGGCGCGGCATCGTCGGGTTGGCCCGGGGGGTCGCTGCCGCCATCGCCCCAGGGGCTAATCGTCCATCGGAGGGGATCCGTGGGCCGGTTCCCCGGCGCCAAGGCCAGGGCCACGCCACGGCAGACGGCCTCGTTGGTGATCGAACCGTGTCCGTCGGGCGCGGCTTCAGGATCCCAACCGGTCAGGACCAGCCACAGCCCCGGGACCATGCCGCAACCGAGAAAGCCCGCCGCCGCGGCAAACCCCTCGGCCAAGGCTTCCGGCCCGCCGCCGACACCCAGGTTCGGACCTCGCATGGCCAGCGCGATGCTGATCGCGCTGGACAGCGAGTGAAGCGAACACTGGGGAATGACGTGGGGCGAAATCGTCGAGGGCCCGCCTTGCCGGTACTTGACTTGGGCAGCCGCCCCGCCGATGCGGCCGGGAAACCGCGGCGCCGCCAGCACGCCCCACTCGTCCAGGCACGGGACCTCGCCGCCGAATCGCTCCATGGCCCGAAGCACCGCGGTCAGCCCGACGACCGTTTGCTCGTCGGCGTAACGGAGAAAACGCGCGGGGATGTCGCGGCCGGCCACAGGCCCCGACACCTCGCGCAACGCTGCCAGCCCGGCCAGCGTGGATTCCACCACGGCGTGGGCCACCACGCCACACGCGTACGCGGCGCCATCGGGGCAAGGCGAAGGCGTGGATGAGAGAGACATGGGCGGTTCCTTCACAAGCACGGGGTAACCGTTCACTGGCCGGCGACAGGCTCGTCTTTCGGCCCCTTGCGGGCCGAGCCACGTGCCTGTCCGCTTCACGCCTCACGGGGACAATCCCCGTGAACGGTCGCGCCTCAGGCGGCCTTCTGCTCGCCCTTTTGGGCGAGGTTCCTTTCGAGCAGATCGAGCAGGTCCCCCACCGTCGCGGCGCGGTTCAGCTCTTCGGTGTTGATTTCAATCTTCAAGCGGTTCTCGATGTGAAGAATCAGGCTGACCATGTCAAGGGAATCGAGGTTCAGGCCCTTGCGCAGATCGGCCGACTCGTCGAGGTCGGAGTACGTCTCGCCCGTCTCGTCCTCGAGCAGTTCCAACAGGATGCTGGCCAATTCCGTTCGCTGCATGGTTCAGGCACTCCTTTTGAGTACAGGGTTCAGGGGCGGGCACGCCAGGGGATTATCGTGGGGGCCTCGCCGGCTCAGTTGGTCGGCGCAGGTCTCGGCGGCCTCGGTGGCGGCCAGCATGGCCTGTTCGATGCGCCGTCGGTGGGTCTCCAGTGCCCCGGCGTCCAGGCCAACAGGCACGGCGATCGGCTCGCCCAGCACGCCCACCAACGTGCTGAACGGGTGCGGGATGGCGAAGCGATCCCAACTTCCGGCCCGCCAGGCCCGGGTGAAGCCCACGCCCACCGGCACCACCGGCAAGCCGGTGTGCGAAGCGAGGAACGCCACGCCGGGCTTGACCTGCCGCCGTGGTCCGCGCGGGCCGTCGGGCGTGATCGCCAGGTGCGCGTCGCGGCCCTCGCGCAAGAGGTCCAACAGGCCCTTGGCGCCGCCGCGCGTGGTGGAGCCGCGCACCACGCCGATCCCCAAGTGCTTGCAGACCAACGCGATGAACTCGCCGTCGGCACTTTGGCTTACCAGGACTTTGACGCGGGTCTTGATCTTCGCCGGGGCCAAGAGAGACTCGTGCCAGAAGGCGTAGATGAACCGCTCCACCGCGGGATCCGTCGGGTGGCGACGCTGGTCCGCCGAAATCACGCGATGCCGTACCGTCCCCATCCACGCCCGGATCGTCGTCGCGCCAAGACAAGCTGCCAGGCGCATGATCCAACGACTGCGCAGCTTCACAGGTGTCATCCTTGACAAAGGACCACGGC
>JANLFZ010000383.1 GCA_024653385.1 Thermoguttaceae bacterium
CGAGAAGCCCGCGGCCAGGAGGTCCTGCTCGACCGACCGGCTTGGCGCCACGAGGGCGCCCGCCGCACGGCAGCACCGCCGGAACCGCCAGCCGCAAGGCGTCTGGGCGTGCCAGCGGCAGTCGCCCGAAAGACCGGCCCCCTCGGCCCGCAACACCAAAGGCACGCGCCGGCCCAGGGCCCGCGCGGCGGCGTAGGCCTCGTGGCGCAAGCGCGAGACGCAGACCACGTCGATCTCGCCGCGGCGGCGCCGGAGCCACCGGCCGATGCTGCGGGCGTAGCGCACGGTGCTCCAGGAGTCGCGCGGGGCGTCGGCCAGCCGCTTCAGGCGGACGCCGCGGTAGAGCAGGTCGCGGGGCCAATGGGGCTGCCATCGCGCGGTGACGACGGTCACCTCCCACCCTTGGCCGGCCCACGCCGCGGCAAGGTCGGCGAGGTTCTTTTCGGCCCCACCCACCAGCGGCCAGAAGCGACGGGCCACCACGACCACCCTCAACGGACCCACTACCCGATCTCTCCGCTCATTTCGTGCGGCTCCAGGGCCGCGATGTAGGGGAGGTTGCGGTACATGTCGCGATAGTCGAGGCCGTAACCGACCACGAAGGCGTCGGGGATGTCGAACGCCACGAAGTCGGGCTGGACGGGAACCTGGCAGCGACCCTGCTTGCGCAGCAACACGGCGGTGCGCACGCTCGCCGGACCCAGTTCGTCCAACTGGGGAATCAACTCCCAGATCGTGTTGCCCGTGTCGAAAATGTCGTCTACCAGCAGCACGTCGCGGTCGCGCACGTCGCTGGAAAGCAGGTCGAAATTGACCACCAGCGGTCCCGGCCGGTTCGCGCCGCGGCAGCATCGGGCCAGAATCAGTTCCACGCGCAGCGGGATATCCAGCAGCCGGACCAGATCGGCCAAGAGGACAATGCTGCCGATCATCACCCCGATCACGGTCAGCGGCCGGCCGGCATAGTGCTGCCGCAGCTTCTCCGCCATCTGCGCAATTCCTTTTCGCAACTGGTCTTCGGTCAACAGGACTTTCATGGCGGTTCCCCAAGACGACAATCGGGCGATCAGATGCCCGAAGTCGATATTCTACGCCCGGCCGCCCCCGAACGACAGGGGGCGATGCCGCGTTTTCCGTGACCCTTTGCCGGCCGGTGGCACGGCCGAAGCGCCGCGATGACCGTGGTTCGGCCTGGCGGGCCACGCCCTTCACCCGCGCTCAGGGCGTGGCCACCCGACCGCCGGTCCCAGCGGTTCCCTTGGCACCGCGGTCGCCGGAGGCTACATTCGACCTCGTTCGGATTCATGTCCCCAAGACGGGTTCTCGGCCGCATCGTGAGGTGCTCCATGCGATTCCCAGGGCGATCGTGTTGTTCCAGGCGTCACGTCCGGCGCGGGGGTTTGCCGCTTTGCGTCCTCGTGGGGGTCGCTTTGGCGGCGTGCGTTTTCTCGGGCCGGCCCGCCGCGTCGTCCGAAGGTCTCCCCCCCGGCGAAAGCCGCCTGGGCATCAATCTGGCCGGGCCAGCCGACTGGAACACCGAATTGCCCTTCGTCGATGTGTTCCGCCTGTCGCGCCGTTGGATCAGTCAGCGCAAGGGCGAGCCGTGGGGCAAGGGCCCCGCGCTGGACCTCGACGCCAACGGCTGGGTGAAACGCCTCGAACCCGATTGCTGGGCCGAGACGCTGCTTTGCACCATCGAAGGGGGCCACTACCCGACGGGGCCGTATGTGTGCCTGTACGAGGGCGACGGGCAGATCGACTTCGGCAGCGCGCGCGAGGTCTCGCGCGAGCCGGGGCGGATCGTCATCGAGCCCGAGGGACGAGGGGCGTTCTTCCTGCGACTGCGCCGGACGAACCCCGAGAACCCGGTGCGCGCGATCCGGGTCCTCATGCCGGGCTTCGAGAAGACGTACCGCGAGAACCCTTGGCACCCCGCCTTTCTTGCCCGGTGGCGCCACTTCAACACCATCCGCTTCATGGACTGGATGCTGACCAACGGCTCGAAGGTGCGGCGATGGTCCGACCGGCCCACGCCGGACCATGCCACCTTCACCGAGCGGGGCGTTCCCCTGGAACTGATGATCGACCTGTGCAACCGGCTCGGGGCGAACCCCTGGTTCTGCATGCCGCACGAGGCCGACGACGACTACGTGCGCCAATTCGCCCGGCAGGTCCGACGCGATCTGAAGCCCGGCTTGAACGTCTACGTCGAGTACTCGAACGAGATCTGGAACTCGATCTTTGCCCAAACCCGTTACGCCAACGAGCAGGGGCAGAAGCGCGGGTTCGGCGAGAAGCCCTGGGAAGCCGGCTGGCGGTACAGCGCCGCGCGTTCGGTCGAGATGTTCGCCCTCTGGGAGGAGGCGTTCGGAGGGCGCGACCGGCTGGTCCGGGTGATCGCCTCGCAGGCGGCGGTTCCCTACATCGCCGAACAGAAATTGTCGTTTCGCGATGCCTTCCGGCATTGCGACGCCTTGGCCATCGCGCCGTACATGAGCTTCAACGTGCCGGCCAAGAGCGACCGCGGGCGCTCGGACCGGCTCGACGCCGACGCGGTGTCGCAATGGACCGTCGAGCAGGTATTGGACCACGTCGAGCATCGCGCGCTGCCCGAGTGCATCCGTTGGATGCACGACAACAAAAAGGTCGCCGACAAGTACCGGGTGAAGCTGGTGGCCTACGAAGCCGGCCAGCACCTGGTCGGCGTGGGCGGCGGCGAGAACAACCAGCGCCTGACCGACTTGTTCATGGCCGCCAACCGCCACCCGCGCATGGGCCGGCTGTACACGCAGTACCTCGATGCCTGGCGCGACGCCGGGGGCGACCTGTGCGCGGTGTTCTCGTCGGTGGGGCGGTTCAGCAAGTGGGGAAGCTGGGGGCTCTTGGAGTACTACGACGACGACACGCCGAAGTTCAGGGCCGTGATGCAATGGAACGAGGCGAACCCGAGGCGTCGCCCCTAGGGGCCTTGGGAAACCCCGGTTTCGCCGCACGCGGCCAACGCGAGAATGGCGTAGGCCGTGCCGTCGTGGCTGAGATAGTGCTTTTGGTCCTTCCAGAGCGAGCGGGTGAACCAGCGCCCGCTGGCCCGCTGATGGGTCTTCAGCCACTCCACGCCGCGTCGAAGGCGCGGGTCGTCGGCCGGGATGCCGGCGCGGCGGAGCACGTACACCGCGAAGCCGGTCCCGTAGCCGTCGCTCGAATCGAGGTCTTGCGGGGTTCCGTCGCAGCGCTGCCAATCGCCGAGGGTCGCCGCGCCCCAGCCGCCGTCGGCCTTCTGGCGCTCGAACAGGTCGCGCACCACGTCGGCGCGCTGCGCATCGGTCATGATGCCCTCGACGCCAAGCGACGCCAACAGCCGCATCGCGCGGTGATGCAGATGCGCGGGGGGATGGCCGCGGAGGTACGCGCGAATCTTGTCGAGCCCGGCGCGCGCCGCCGGGGTCCGCGCGTACCCGTCCGGCGCCGCGCCCACGCCGATGGCCGCCACGGTCACGCCGTAATGATCGTCCACTTCCGAGGGCGGCTGGTTGTACTTCATCCAGTCGAAGCCGCCGTCGGCCCGCTGGAACGTCCACATGCGGTCCAGCGCCGCGCGGGTTGCCGGGTGCAGTCTGCCGGTGGTCATCGCGTCGTTTTGGGCGAGCACCGACGCGACCATGACCGCCTCGGTCGGGCGGAACTTCACGTCGCGAGGGTTCTCCGCCAGATGCTCGAGGGCCGAGCGGATCCGCTGGTGGGTCGGGTCCTTCCAGGCGACCGCCGGCCGGGCGACCAGATAGGCGTAGTCCGAGTGGCAAGCGAAGCACTTGCGTTCTTGTTGCCACTCCAGGGCCGCGGTATCGAGAAAGGCGATCGCCGCGCGCATCGAAAACTCGCGGCGGAACGGTTCGTCGGGACGATTCGGGCCGGGAGCCGTGGCGGCGGCCGCGGCCGGCTTCTCGGCAGCACGCGATGCGCCGCCCGGCAACCGGGGGATCCATGCCGCCGCGAGGATCGCCGCCAACCCCATCGCCGCCGAAAGACCCGGCACTTGGCCGGCACGTCGCCGTCGCATCAGGGACATCATCATGGTTCGTCTCCGAAGTGACAGGCGCCAAGGTAATCGCGCCTTGGGCGCATGGCAAGCCCGCCGCGGCGTTGGTGCCCGAAGGGGACTGTCCCCGTGCACGGTTACCGGGCGATGCGTGGCCGCGGGCAGTTGCGTGGCCACCTTGCCGCCGGCTAAAATGCCCGCGTTCTCGAGGGAGACAGCGTATGGTGAGACACCTCGGACGGATGGGGCTTCTCTTGATCGCCGCGGCGGCGTCTGCCGTGGCCGCGGACGGCACGGCTCCGCGTTGGAGCGAAACGCCCCAGGTGCAGACCGCCTGCAACGGCGTGCCGATCAAGCGGTTCGGGTTCTGCTGGGTGTTGGGCGAGGCCCCGGACCTGGTGGACGACGGGCCGCTCCAGGTCGGGAACACCGCGCCGCGCGTCAAGGTGCGTCCCAAAGCGAGCAGCCAGATCCGGCGGAATTACCTGGGCGTGACGACCACGCGCATGCCGCGGTCGACCGAAAACGACTATTTGCCGGTCGAGGCCATTCACCTGATCGACGGCAATCGCCAGACGTGCTGGATGAGCCGTGCCCAGACCCGCCCCGACGCGCAGCCGGTGTGGATTCGGCTCGACCTGGCCGCCGAACGCACGATCGAGCGCATCGTGCTGCGCAAGCGTCCGCCGTCGGCCGAGCCCCGCAGCACGTTGGGCTGGGTGCCGATCGCCGGGGCCGCCGAGGTCGGCCGCGGAATGCCCGAGACGATCGCCGTCCGGCTCAGCCGCGACAGCCACCAGTGGGAGACGGTCCACGACGGGCCCACGGGCGACGCGCCGGCGAAGCTCGATTTCGAAGTCCGTTTCCCGCCCCGGCCCGCCAAACAGATCTGGATCACGGCGGGCAAGCTGCCCTTGGTCGAGAACATCCTCTATGCGTTCTCGTTGGCCGAAGTCGAGGTGTACGACACCGCCGGCAACAACGTCGCCCTGGCCACCCGCGGCACCGGCGTGACGGTCAATTCGACGCACCACAATCCAGGCCAGGAACTGGCCGCACACCGCTGGTACTGGCCGCTGCACTACGATGCGGGCTTCAAGTGGGCCCGCGTGGGCTACCACGACGACCCGATCAACTGGCACTGGGTGGAAAAGCAGAAGGGGGTCCTCCGGATCGACCCCGAGACCGACGCGGCGGTCACCGAATTGGTGGCCAACGGCGTCGAGGTGGTGATGGCGTTGGGCTTCGGCAATCGCCTGTACTCGGGGCCGGCCTCGCGGCCCATTCCGCAGCTTTGGGAGTGGAACTACGACATGCCCGCCCCGCCGACCACGCCCGAGGCCCTGGCCGCCTGGACGCGGTACGTCGAGTTCATGGCGGCGCATTTCCGCGATCGGGTAAGGCACTTCGAGATCTGGAACGAGTGGAACATCTCGTGTTACTGGGGGGCGGTGCCGAGCGTCGAGCACTACCTCGCCGTGGCCCGCGCGGCGATTCCCGCCATCCGCAAGCACGCGCCCGGGGCCAAGATCATGCTGGGCTCGTGGGCCGGTTTCCCCCACGGCATGAGCGCGTGGAGCCCCGCGGACATTGCCGCCAAGGAGAAGGAAATGCCGATCCTCCAGGCGACGCGGGCCTTGGCGCGCGATGTCGACGAGATCGGGTGGCACCCGTTCTACCAGACCGATCCCGAGCACCTGAAGGGCTACCCGGCCGACGTCAAGGCGCTATTGCGGTGGCTCGACGGGGTGGGTTTCCGCGGGCACGCGATGGTCACCGAGTGGAACTACAGCGCCTTGTACCCGCCGCTTTCGGAGGCCGAGGCCGGCAAGGCATGGAGCGGGGGCTTTCGGGCCACGGAGTTGGAAAAGGCCAAGTACGTGGCCCAGGTGTTCACCCGACACACGGCCCTGGGGCTCGAGTCGTTCTTTTGCGAGATGTACTTTCCCCAGTTCGGCGTGCTCGACTTGAGCCTGTTGCGCAGATCGTTCGACGCCGATCCCATCGCCCCGCTCCAACCCCAGG
>JANLFZ010000384.1:0-2800 GCA_024653385.1 Thermoguttaceae bacterium
CCCGACGCGCCCGCGAGGGCCCATACCACCCCGACGCGCCAGCGCGGGCCGACGGGACACGACGGCAGCGCAGGCCGCGCGGCCCTGGGCGCTTGCTGACGCTTCGGACTGGTCGGACCCGCGGAGGAAGAGGCCCTTTCGGCCGCCGGCCCTCGCTGGCGCTTCGGGTTAGTATCGCGGGCGCGTCGGGTGCGGGTGCGCCCGGAGGCGATTCGCCGTATGGAGAGGCAGCTCCTTGAGATATGATGAGAGAAGAGGAATCCTGTCCATGCCGAAGCCGAAGATCCTTGCGATCGAAGACGATCCGGCCATCCGCCGCGGCATTGTCGACGCCCTGCGGTTCGCGGGGTACGACACGCTCGAGGCGGCTCGGGGCGACTCGGGGTTCGACATGGCCATGACCTGCCGGTTCGACCTGTTGCTCTTGGACCTCGTGCTTCCGGGGCGCGACGGGTTCGAGATCCTCCGCGAGGTCCGGCGTGCTTGCCCCACGTTGCCGATCATCATTCTCACCGCGCGCGGCGACGAGGCCGATCGGGTGCGCGGGCTGCGCGACGGGGCCGACGACTACGTGGTCAAGCCGTTCAGCGTGAAGGAACTCCTGGCGCGGGTCGAGGCCGTGCTCCGCCGCTCGCCCGAACGCCCCAGCGACGTGCGCGAGGTGCCGATTCCCCACGGCCGGATCGACCTGGCCCGGCGCGAGGTGCGGTTCGACGACGGCCGGCGCGAGGAGCTTTCGGAGCGCGAGGCGGAACTGTTGCGCTATCTGGCGGCGAACTCGGGTCGCGCGATCGCCCGCGAGGAGATTCTGGCGAACGTCTGGCGGATCAGCCCCCGCGGCGTGACCACGCGGACGATCGACATGCACGTGGCCCGGCTCCGCGAGAAGCTGCGCGACGATCCGGCCGATCCGGCGATTCTTCGCACGGTGCGCGGGAAGGGCTATGTGTTCGAGGCCGCGCGATGAAGCGATCCTGGCTCCTGTGGTCGGGTTTCTGGCTGTGCCTGGCCGTGGTTTTGGCGGCCCTGGGCTGGGTAAGCGCGGCCGTCGCGCGCCTGGATCGGGCCGAGGCCCTCGCGCGGCGTCTGGCCCAACACGAGGAGAACGTGCGGCTGGCCTTGTGGCGCATGGACTCGGCCGCGGCGCCGCTGGTGGCCCGCGAAAGCGCCCGGCCGCACTTCGCCTATCGCACGTTCCTGCCGGCCAACCATGCCTTCGGTCGGGCCATGAGCGGGAAGAGCCGGCCCGATGCCCTGGTGCCCTCGCCGCTCTTGGGGGAACTGCCCCCGCTGGTGCTGGCCTACTTCCAGTTCGAGCCCGACGGCCAACTCACGTCGCCCCGCTCGCCCGTGGGCGCCACCCGGGGTCTCGCCGTGCCGCGGTACTTGAGTGCCGCGGCGGCCGACGAGGCTCGCGCGCTTCTGGCTCGGATCGAGCGCGCGGCCGATCGCCAACACCTTGCCGCAAGATTGCCCGAGTCGCTTCCCCCGCCGGTCGAGATGGTTCTGGCCCCGTCGGCTCGCTATCCCTCGGCCGATCGCGCCGGGCAGAGGCGTCCGTCCGAGGCGCCGGCCACGGCCCAAGCGGCGCAGCCGCCGGGCTCGTCGTTCGAGTACAGCCAGCGGAGCCAGGCGTTCGCCCAAAACACGGCGGCGATCCTCCAGGCACAGACGCTCGGCGCGCCGGGCATGCCGCTCTTATCGCCGACGGACCTCGGCGGAGTGTTGATGACGCCCTTGTGGCTGGGTGACGACCTGGTTCTTGCCCGCCGCGTGATGGCCGACGGGCAGGAGTACGTGCAGGGCTGCCTGCTCGACTGGCCGGCGATCAAGGCGGGTCTTCTCGAACAGGTCGCGGACCTCTTGCCCGATGCCGATCTCGCCCCGGCCCTCTCGGCCTCGGAGGGACAGGGACACCTGTTGGCGGCCCTTCCGGTACGGCTGATCTCCGTGCCCGGTCCGGATGAGAGCGGCATCTCTTCGCCCACCCGGCTGATGCTGGCGATCGCCTGGGCTTGCGTTCTCGTGGCGGCCGCGGCCGTGGCGGCCTTGCTTTGCGGCGTGCTGCGGCTGAGCGAGCGCCGCGCCGCGTTCGTCTCGGCCGTGACCCACGAGTTGCGCACGCCGCTGACCACCTTCCACATGTACACCGAAATGCTCAGCGAGGGGATGGTCCGCGATCCGCAGCAGCAAGAGACCTACCTGAGCACCTTGCGGGCCGAGGCCTCCCGATTAAGCCACCTGGTCGAAAACGTGCTCGCCTACGCCCGGCTGGAACGGGGGCGATCGAACGGTCGCGTCGACGAAGTCCCACTCGACTGCCTGCTCGATCCGATCCGGCAGCGTCTGGTTGACCGCGCTTCCCAGGCGGGCATGGAAATGGTCTTCGAGGCCGGCGACGAGGCCCTGGCCACAACGGTCCGGACGAATCCCTCGGCGGTCGAACAGATCCTCTTCAACCTGGTCGACAACGCCTGCAAGTACGCCGCAGGGGCCGCGGACAAGCGGATTCATCTTTCGGCCGAGCGGTCCGGCGGCGCGGTGCGGCTTGGGGTGCGCGACCACGGCCCGGGCCTGAGCCGGGCGGCTGCGCGGCGACTCTTCCGTCCGTTTTCGAAGTCCGCGCACGAGGCGGCCCACACGGCCCCGGGGATCGGACTGGGGCTGGCCCTGTGCGACCGCCTCGCCCGGGACATGGGTGCCCGGCTCTCGCTCGAACGCGACACGGCCGAGGGAGCGTCGTTCGTGCTCATTCTGCCGGTGGGGAGTCCGCGGACCGAATCATGGCGCCGCAAACCCG
>JANLFZ010000384.1:2810-4769 GCA_024653385.1 Thermoguttaceae bacterium
CGGGAAAGCAAGACCCGATTCGTGAGGAGCCCCACGTGGTTTAGCCGTCTTCCGTGGGGCCTTCCGATTCGTTCGCGGCGTTCCATGCCAACGCGAATACAAGGCAGACGAGGTCGACCAGGAACAATCCCCCCAGCCCCACGGCCACCCAAGCCAACCCGCGCCACCCGGCCGCGTCACCCATCAGGGCCACTAGGGCGGCCAGGGCCGCGAACGCGGCAACTGCCGTGACGAGCACCAGCCCGACCACCATGAGCAAGACGAGCACGGCGCGTGGGACGGTGGGTTGGGGCATGGCATCCTCGGTACGCCGACCATTCTGGCTCGGCCCTTGGTTTGTGTCAACGCGGGCGGATGGTGGGGGCTTGACGTATTCCAAGAGGGTAAGCAAAATATTTTGAAGTTTGCCGGGCGCAGTCCACGGCGTGCTCGGACCCGAGGTTCATGGCGTGAAACGGCAGGGAAGTCGGCCCGCCGTCGTGCCCCAGTAGGCTCGCACATCGGACCGGGGTGTTGGTGGCCTTGCGGCATCGCACGACTCGGTGGGTCATAACGTCTTCATTGCGCGACGGGGGTAATCTATGGTGCGC
This sequence comes from Thermoguttaceae bacterium, assembly GCA_024653385.1. Classification (GTDB taxonomy): domain Bacteria; phylum Planctomycetota; class Planctomycetia; order Pirellulales; family Thermoguttaceae; genus JANLFZ01. The sequence goes on from JANLFZ010000384.1 coordinate 3,401, forward strand.
CTTGGCAGACGGGCTTTCACGCTGGTCGAACTGCTCGTGGTGATCGCCATCATTGGCGTGTTGATCTCCATGCTCTTGCCCGCGGTCCAGGCGGCTCGCGAAGCGGCACGTCGTGGCCAGTGCTCGAACCATCTCAAGCAACTCGCCCTGGCAGCGCACAACGCGCACGACGTGCAGGGCCGGCTCCCGCCGGGGGGGTTGTACAGCCACGCCTCGCAAGGCGCCGACTGGAAGTGGGAGTGCCTGACCACGAATCGTTATTGGGACAACCAGCACACCGGCTCGGTGAGTTTCTTGCTGCCGTTCTACGAACAGAAGCCGCTGTTCGACCAACTCGAGTCGGACAAGATATCGTTCGGCAATGTCGCGCTCCATGAGGTGGAACGGCCGGGCACCCCGTGGTGGGACCGGGCGGCCGGATGGGGCGGCACCCCGCCCAACAACCAGTTCGCCAAGGCCAGGCCCGCCACGCTCTTGTGCCCCTCCGACTGGGCCGAGGGAAAAAGCCCGGCCGCGGTCATCCTCCATCCGTGCTCCTCGAGCTACTGCTCGGGGTACACGCTCTACGCGTGGCATTTCGGGGCCGACGGCGATTGGCTGGGACGGACCAACTACGTGGGCTCGGCCGGCTACCTGGGCGATTTGTGCCCGACGTACTCCGGCTTCCGCGGGCCGTTCTATAACCGCTCGCAAGTCCGGCTGGCCGAGATCACCGACGGCACGAGCCTGACGATCCTCTTCGGCGAGGTGATCGGCGGCAACGATCCCGCCGTCACCATGTCGTACGCATGGATCGGCAACGGAGCCATGCCGACGGCCTGGGGCCTTGCGCCCAGCGCCAGCACGGGCAAGAACGGATGGTACCAGTTCACGAGCTACCATCCGGGGATCGTCCAATTCGCCCTGTGCGACGGATCGGTGCGGGGCCTCTCGCAGAGCATCGATATCCAGGTGTTCTTTCGTCTGGGAGGCATCGCCGACGGGCGCGTGTTCCAGATGCCTTGAGGCGAGGCTGGTATCGACCTTCCGGAGGTTCCAGTGATGCGCAAAGCGATCGCGGTCTTGCTGGCTGGTCTCGTGGCGCTTGGAGTGACGGGTTGCGGGCAAAGCGGGCCCGCCAAGAAGTCCGAAAAACCGTCGACCCCCGCCAAGAGCACCCCGGCTCCGCCCCCGCCTGCCGCGCCGAAATAGGCCGCGGACCTCACACGGCGCTATCCAACGACCGCCCCAACAAGAGCCACAGGAAGAACGGTCCGCCCAACAGGGCCGTCAGGATGCCCACCGGCACTTCCTGGGGCACCATGATCGTGCGCGCGGCGGCGTCGCACGCGGTCAAGAACGCGGCCCCGAAGAGCAGGGTGGCCGGGGT
>JANLFZ010000384.1:4779-5981 GCA_024653385.1 Thermoguttaceae bacterium
AAGCCGATCGGACCGCACACCGCCACGATGGCGCCGACCATCAGCGACACCGCGAAGAAGAGAAGGACCTTGGTGCGGTGCACCTCGACGCCGCGGCTGGCGGCCAGTTCCTCGCCGGTGGTCAAGAGGTTCAGCTCGTTGGTCAGGTACACGACCAGGAGCGCGCCGGCCGTCACGAACGGGAGCACGGTGAGCACATCGTCGAACCGCACCGTCTTTTCCAGCCCGCCCATCATCCACCGCAGGATGAGGAACGCATTGGTGAAATCGCTAAGGTACTGCACCAGCAGGATCAGGCTGGAGAAGAAGAAGCTGATGGCCAGTCCGGCCAGGAGCATGGTCGAGGTCGAGAAGCCGCGGCGGGCGCGGGTCAGGCCGTAGACCAGGGCGATCGTGAGCACGGCCCCGCCGAAGGCGAACCACGAGCTGCCCGCCGTGCCCAAGAGCGAAAACGACAGCCCGAGATGGATGTACAACACCGCGCCCAGGGAGGCGCCGCTGGCCACGCCCAGGGTGAACGGCGTGGCCAGCACGTTGCGGAACAACCCCTGGAAGACCATCCCGCTCAATGCCAGGCCGGCCCCGGCCAACAGCCCCAGGGCCACGCGCGGCAGGCGGAGGTTCCAGAGGACCCGGGCCGCCGTGCCGTCGACTTGCCAGAGCGAGTCGATTCCCACCGGGTAGGCGCCGACGAACGGCGCCGCCGCGGCCACGGCGACCAAGAGGACCGCCAGAAGGGTCAGCACCACGGCCCGGTTCATGGCGCCTGCTCCCGGGGCGGCTCGGGAAGGATCACGCGGAGCCCTGCGCGGGGATGCTCCGCGAGCAGGAACGACGTCCGGTAGATTCGCTCCAGCACGTCGGGCCGCATGATCTCGCTGGGCGGTCCGGAAAACACGACCTGGCCTTCGCAGAGCGCGACGATGCGATCGCTGTCGAGCGCCGCCCGGTTCAGGTCGTGCGTGACCGAAACGATCGTCACGCCCGACACGCGATTGACGTGCGCCAACAGGTCGCGGATCTCGGCCTGGTGGCGGTAATCGAGATAGGTGGTCGGCTCGTCCAAGAGCAGGACGTCGGCCTCCTGGGCCAAGGCTGCGGCGATGTAGACCTTTTGCCGTTCCCCGCCGCTGAGGCTGTCGAGCCTCCGGGCCGCGAACTCGCGCGTGCCGGTCACATCGAGGGCCCGGTCGGCGGCCCGC
>JANLFZ010000385.1 GCA_024653385.1 Thermoguttaceae bacterium
CTTGGCCTTGGCGGCCTCCGAATCGTCGGCGGCCGGCTTCGCTTCCTCGGCCGGCACCGCGGCGGACGGGGGCAACAGAACCGCCAGCGACAAACGCTTGGGGATTTCGTCGTCCCGGGTGGGCGACGGCCCGCCACCCCAGAAGAGCAGCGGGTATTGTCCGTCCGGCCACTGGCATTGCTTTTCGGTCCATAGCGCGATGCGGTCGCGCACGTAGCGGTACAGTTCGTCCAGGTCGATCACCCGGTCGTCGTTGCCGCCGGGCGGCGCGTCGGCTTCGCCCCGCAAGCCCTCCTCGATGAACCGAGCGAAGACCGACCGGCGCGTGGCCGGCGAGACATGGGTTTTCTCGAACGGGCGGCCCGCCAGCAGGCACCACAACCGCGGGTCGTCCGTCGCGCGGACCTCCTGCTCGACGAGGCGCGAGAACTCGTTGACGACCACGCCCAGCCGCGGATCGGACGTCAGGTAGGGCGCATCCAGAATCAAGAGCTTGAGCTTCGCCGGCCGGTCCTTGGCCGCCAACTGGGCCAGCAAGTCGGAGAGCCTGTACCGGCGCGCGGCGGCGCGCGCATCGCCCGCGACCGGCAGATAATCGCTGCACAACAGGTAGGCCGCCCCGTCGTCGGAAATCCCCAGCGCCGTCGCGTAGAGGATCAGCACGTCGCCCGGCCGATCGCCAAACCGCGCTCCCACCTGGCGGATCGCTTCCGACGTGTCCGAACCCTCGAGCCACTCGGAGCTGTAATCGGCCGGCCACGCCCTCTTGAGGCCGGCCACGTCGGCCAGCGAGGCCGGCGCCGTGGGCAGGATGGCGTCGTGCTCGGTGATCGACAACAGGGCGAACCGGGTGACCGGATAACTTCGAGGCCAGAGCAAGTAGACAAACCAGGCCAAAAGCGCCACGGCCAGGAAGGTCATCAAGGTCCGCTTGATCCACCGGCTCGAGGGTGTCGCCGTGGTGCCACCCGGCCGCGCACGCCAGTCCAACCGTGAACCTGCTTTGCCATGAGACATCGGACCACCCCTCGCCGGCGTGCCTGATCGGTAGCCAAGAACCGGTGGATGTGACCATTCTACAAGGCTGCCATGGCAAATGGTAGGAGCGACTGGGGAAAGCCCTTGGCATCCCGCACGGCGATTGGTATCCTCCCGAACATGCGTTCTCGACTTCTCGCGCGCACGCCTTGCAGGGTCGATGGCCCTGGAATTCCATGTCTGACGCAACGACTCCCCCCCTCGTGTACGATCCCTCGGGTGTCATGATCCGCGAGACCGGGTTGTCGCCCGGTGATCTGGCGTGGCTTGCGCCGCGCTTGGACGCGGCTCGCCGGGAAGTCCTCGCCGATCTCGATCTCTGGCGCCGCGGGGGACCGGTGCCCGAGGCAAAGCAACCGCTGGACGCCGGTTTTGCCGATCTTCCCGATCGGCTTCTGGAGGAATATCGCCGCGACGCATCGCAAAGCGAGTTGGGGCGCATTCTCGCCACCGCCGCGAGGCTGCGCGCGGAGGTGGATCGGGTGGTGATCCTCGGGATCGGCGGGTCCTACATGGGGGCCCGGGCCCTGTTCGAGGCGTGCTGCCACCCATACCACAACGAGTTGACCCGCCAGGAGCGCCGCGGCGTACCACGCATCTATTTCGAGGGAAACAACGTCGATACCTCCGCCGCGCTGGCCCTCTTGGACATGCTTCGCGGCGACCGCCAGCATCGCTGGGCCATCGTCGTGATCTCGAAAAGCGGCGGCACCTTGGAGACCGCCGTGGCCTTCCGCTTGTTCCTGAACTTGCTGCGAACGCAGACCGAGGACCAGCCCGATCGGCTCCGGCATCTGGTCGTCCCGGTAACGGGCCAGAGCGGCCGCCTGCGCGACCTGGCCAACGCCATCGGCTGCACCGCGACGTTCCCCATCCCCGACGGCGTCGGGGGACGGTTCTCAGTGCTCTGCGCCGTGGGCCTGTTGCCGGCCGCGATCATGGGGCTCGATGTGGTGCGCCTCCTGGAAGGGGCTGCCCGGATGAACCACCGGTTCCGCACCGACCCGGTCGGCGCCAATCCGGTGCTCGACTACGTGGGCGTCTCCCGCATGATGGAAGTGCGGCGCGGGGCCACGATCCGCGTGCTGGCCACCTGGGGCAAGCGTCTCGAGGCCGTGGGCCTGTGGTACGACCAGCTCCTGGCCGAGAGCCTCGGCAAGGACGGCCAGGGTGCCACCCCGCTGACGGTGGTCAACACCCGCGACCTTCACTCGCGCGGGCAGCAGCACCAGGAAGGCCGCCGCGACAAGCTGATCACGAACCTCTACGCCGAGGACGATGCGGGGCCGCACGCGCTGCGCGTCGGCCGGTCGGACCTCGACCAGGACCAGCTCAACCCCCTGGCCGACAAGACCCTGGCCGACATTCTCCGCGCCGCGCGCGAGGGCACCAACCAGGCATACCGCGACGACCGGCGGCCCACGGCCGACTTGCGCTTGCCGCGCATCGACGAGTCGTCGCTGGGCGAGCTGTTCCAGATGCTCATGCTGGCCACGGTGGTCGAGGGACGGTTGGCGGGCATCAACCCCTACGGCCAACCCGGCGTCGAAGCCTACAAGAAGAACATGAACGCCATCCTGCGAGGAACGTGACATGGCCACCGAACTCACCTGGCTGGGGCATAATGCCTGGTCGTTTTGCGCAAGCGGCTTCACGGTCCTGTTGGATCCGTTTCTCGACGACAACCCCGTCGCCTCGGTCCGGGCCGATGCGGTCGAGGCGCACTTCATCCTGGTGTCGCACGGGCATTTCGACCATATCGCCGATGCCGAGAAGATCGCCCGGCGCACGGGCGCGACCGTGATTTCGAGTTTCGAGATCTGCCAGTGGCTGGGATCCAAGGGCGTACAGACCACCCACGCGATGAACATCGGCGGCTCGTACCGGTTCCCCTTCGGCCGGGTGAAGATGACGATCGCCCACCACACCTCGATGCTGCCCGACGGGAGTTGCGGCGGCGCGGCCGCGGGCTTTCTCGTCTACCTGCCCGAGGGGAACGTCTATTTCGCCTGCGACACGGGCCTGTTCTACGACATGAAGCTCCTCGGCGACGAGGGGATCGCCCTGGCGGCCTTGCCCATCGGCGACAACTTCACGATGGGCCCCGAGGACGCCCTCAGGGCGGTGAAGCTTCTGAATCCGCGGCGGGTGGTGCCCATCCATCGCAACACCTGGCCGCTGATCGCCCAGGACGCGGCGGCGTGGGCCCGGCGCGTGCGCGACGAGACATCGGCCGAACCCGTCGTCCTCGAACCCGGGGGAAGGATCGTGCTGTGATGGCCCGCACGTTCGGCGTCATTTTCGACATGGACGGGGTGCTGGTCGACAGCTACCACGCGCACTACGAAAGTTGGCGGCGCATGGCCGCCGAGCACGGCCGAACCATGACGCGGGCTCAATTCGACGCCACCTTCGGCCGCACCAGCCGCGAGGTCATCGCCGTGATCTGGCCCGAACTCGATGGAGCGGCCGACCAGATCCGCGCCCTGGACGACCGCAAGGAGGCCTTGTTCCGCGAGATCCTGGCGGCCGACTTTCCGCCGATGCCCGGGGCCAGGGAGTTGCTTCACCAGCTTCGCGACGCGGGCGTGCCGGTGGCCGTGGGTTCCTCGGGACCTCCGGAAAACGTGGCGCTGGTCCTCGATCGGCTTGGCGCGCGGCCGCTATTGGCCGCCGTCGTGACCGGCAGCGACGTGACCCGAGGCAAGCCCGACCCCGAGGTGTTCCTCATCGCGGCACGGCGCATGGGCATGGCGCCCCAGCGCTGCGTGGTCGTCGAGGACGCGCCCTTGGGGATCGACGCGGCCCACGCCGCGGGAATGGCCGCGGTGGGCCTCGTGAGCACCGGTCGTACACCCGTCCAACTCGCGCGGGCCGATCTCGTGGTCCGCTCGCTCGGGGAACTCTCGCCCAGCACGCTACGGGACCTGTTGGGGCGGTGAGGTCCGTTGACAGCCCGCGGCAGAATGGCCGATAATCAGAGAGTCCCCTTCCGCGAAACCAGGGCGCTGTCCCGCCTTTCTTCATGCCCGCCATTACCATCGACCAGCGTTCTGTCGAGGTTCCGTCCGGCGCCACCGTCCTGGCGGCGGCGCGCAAGCTCGGCATCGACATCCCCACTCTCTGTTACCTCGAGGGCTACGAGCCTTCGACCTCGTGCCTGGTCTGCATGGTGAAACTGCGAAACCCGGACCGGTTCGTGCCGGCGTGCGGGACCGTGGCCATCGACGGGATGGTGGTCGAGAGCGAGACGCCGGAGGTTCACGCGGTGCGCCGCACGGCGCTGGAGTTGCTTCTGAGCGACCACGTGGGCGATTGCCTGGCCCCGTGCCACTTCGCCTGCCCGGCGCACATGGACATCCCGCTGATGCTGCGCGAGATCCGCGGCGAGAAGCTGCGCGACGCGATCGTGACGGTCAAAGCGTCGATCGCCCTGCCGGCGGTGCTGGGCCGGGTGTGCCCGAAGCCGTGCGAGAAGGGCTGCCGCCGGGCCCCGGCCGATGGTGCCGTGGCGGTCTGCGGACTCAAGCGGTTCGTGGCCGATGTCGATCTCGCGTCGGGCAACCCCTACTTGCCCGAGTGCGACCCGGCGACCGGCAAGCGTGTGGCGATCGTGGGGGCAGGGCCAACGGGACTCTCGGCCGCCTACTACCTCCGCCGCCGGGGACATGCCGTGGTGCTGTTCGACGACCAGCCCGAGCCTGGCGGCCGGCTCCGCCGCGAGACTACCCCCGACGAACTCCCCCGCGACGTGCTGGACGCCGAAATCGGGACCATCCTGCGCCTGGGCATCGAGCTTCGGGGGAACACCCCGGTCGGCCGGCGACCTTCGTTTGCCGAGTTGCGGGCCGAGTTCGACGCCGTGTTGGTGGCTTGCGGCGCCTCGGGCAAGAGCGATGCGGCAACCTGGGGACTCAAGACCGGCCCGCACGGCATCCAGGTCGAGAAAGACACGTTCATCACGAGCGTTCCGGGCGTGTTCGCGGCCGGCAACGCGATCCGCCACAAGGGACTTGTGGTGCGGAGCGTGGCCGACGGCCACGAAGTGGCCGGATGCATCCACCAGTACCTGCTGGGCCAGCCTGTTACCGGCCGAGAGAAGCCCTTCTCGGTGCGGATCGGCCGGTTGGACGAGGGCGAGCTGGCCCAGTTGGTTTCGCAGGCGGGGCAGTCGGCACGCGAGGAAGTGCCCCCCGGCGTCTCGCTGGGCGAAGCGGTCGAGCAGGCCGAGCGGTGCCTTCACTGCGATTGCCGCAGCCTGGCCACCTGCAAGCTGCGCCGCTACGCTGCCCAATACGGGGCCGACGCGGGGCGTTTCCGCGGCCAGCGCAAGTCGGCCGAGCGGATCGAGCACGACCAGGTGATCTACGAGCCGGGCAAGTGCATCCAGTGCGGATTGTGCATCCAAATCGCGGCCAAGGCCCGCGAACCGCTGGGCCTGGCGTTCATCGGGCGCGGCTTTGACGTGCGTGTGGGTGTGCCGTTCGACCGCACGCTCGAGGAGGCCCTCTCGAAGGTCGCCCGCGAGTGCGTCGCCGCCTGTCCCACCGCGGCGCTGTCGCTCAAGGACGAATCGGCCGCCGCGCTGCCGATCCTCGGACCATCGCGGTAACCGTGGGCGACCGGGGTGGGCCGCCTGAAAAGCGATCCGGCCCCCTTTTCCCGCGGCTGGCGGGAAGGCTACACTGGAGGGCGTCAAGAAAGCCCGGACCCTCGTCGCGCATCGGGCGGCTTGTGCAGTAGGCCTGTTGGGAGGAGCAACCATGTCGGATCCGTCGAACCCCGTCCAGCCCACGTCGGCGCCGGCCCCGGCCCCTTCGCCGAAGAAGAAGGACGAAGAGCCGAGCGTCGTACGCATCATCTCGTACCCCAAGATCGTCTTCCTCTACCCGACGTTCGTCGTCGCGCTGGTGGCGGCAATCTACCTGAGCATCGTCGGCGG
>JANLFZ010000386.1 GCA_024653385.1 Thermoguttaceae bacterium
CGTGGTGGCCGCCAACCAGGCGGCCACCACGGCGGCCATGTTCTCAATCGCCCTCATGCGATTGGTCAGGGTCCACCAGTCCATCGGCACGGCCGTGCCCCAGGGATCCATGTAGGCCGAGACGCGCACCAGCACTTCGGCCCCGGCCAGACCCAGTTGCCGCACCGCCTCGGGAAACAACCAGTCGTAGCAGATGCCCACGCCGATCCGGCCGATCTCGGTCTGGGCCACGGGGAACAGGGGTTCGTCGTAGCCGGGCAGGTCGTGCGGGCTGGTGTGCACCTCCCACGGAATCCAAGGATGGACCTTCCGGTACTTCAGCACGATCCCCTCCGGCCCGATGAGGCACGCCGTGTTGAACACGTGCCCGGGCCACTGCGGCGACGCTTCGAGAAACGTCCCCGGCACGATATAGCATCCCCTTTGCCGGGCCTTCTCGATGTAGCGGTCGGTGTGCTCGTTGGGCACCGGCACGGCGAGCCGTTCGAGCAGCTCCTCCGCCGTGTCATAGAGGGGAGCCGCGTGGGCGAACTCGGGGAACACGACCAGTCGTACATCGAAGAACGGCTCGTACCCGACCACGGCGTGGTCGATCATCTCGAGCATCCGATCGACCCGAGCGACGATCTCGCTGCGCGAGGTCGGAAAGGGAAGATCGAACTGGCAGGCGGCGGCGCAATAGCGGCAAAGAGGCGGCATCGAAACGGGCAAGCAAGAACGGCGGAGTGAAACGCAATCGCGCGATCCGGGGGCGGGTCCCCGAAAACGGCCGGGGCACAACCAGCGGCCAATCGCGTCATGCTCTCCCTTGGCAGCGCGTTTGTCAACCGAAGGTCCCCCTATCACCCTGTTATCGTTGGACCAGGCAAGGGCTAAGACTGCGTGACGGTGGCCCGACGAGCGGGCAGCACGACCCCCAGCTCTTGTGCCACGCCGGGTGCCACTGGCGTATCGCCAGTGCCACCCGGCGCTGCAAGGCGATCGGGCGGCTCGGGTGGCACGCCCCGCAAGGGCGTGGCGGCAAACACGAGGGGTTGCACCACGCCCATCGCTGCGTTCCGGGCGTGCCACCCGACCCGCTTGCAGAACCTGCGGGTACTGGTCCAACCCTAACAGGGTGATTACAATAAGGGTGCCGGCACGGGGCCAGCATCAGGGACGACCCCATGACCAAGCACCACCGGCACGGACGGGCGACCAACCGCATTGTGCGCACCCCCGCCACGCGGTTCGGGCATTTAAGGAAGCGCATGGAGAAAACGAAGGGAGTGCCCCGGGCGATACCGAAGACCAAGAAGTAGGCGCTCATGGGATACCGCACCCTCCGTCAGTGCCTCTCGGACCTCGAGGCCTCCAAGCAGCTTGTGCGCATCGAGGAGCCGATCGACCCTTATCTCGAGGCGGCCGAGATCCAGCGCCGCGTCTTTCGTGCCGGGGGCCCCGCGATCTACTTCGCCAGCGTCAAGGGCTGCCGTTTTCCCATGGTGAGCAACCTCTTCGGCACCATGGAACGGCTCCGCTATTTGTTCCGCGACACGCTTCGTGCGATGGAGCGGTTGGTGCGGTTGGCGGTCGATCCGGCCGATGCCCTGCGGCGTCCGCGCCTGCACCTGGCCACGCCGTGGCACGCCTGGCACGTCCGGCCCAAGCTCGTTCGCCGGGGACCGGTCTTGGCCCACGAAACCACGATCGATCAATTGCCCCACCTCAAGTCGTGGCCTGACGACGGGGGAGCCTATATTACCTTGCCCCAGGTCTACACCGAGGACCCGGATCGGCCCGGGCTTGTCGGCTCGAATCTGGGGATGTATCGGATTCAGCTTTCCGGGGGCGACTACGAACCGAACCGCGAGGTGGGCATCCATTACCAGATCCACCGGGGAATCGCCGCGCACCACGCGGCCGCGATCCGCCGCGGGGAGAAGTTGCGCGTCAACGTGTTCGTGGGCGGGGCGCCCGCCATGACCGTGGCCGCGGTGATGCCCCTGCCCGAAGGCATGAGCGAACTGGCCTTTGCCGGCGTGCTGGGAGGGCACCGGGTGCCGATGATCCACCGGCCCGGCGAGTTGCCCATCTACGCCGAGGCCGATTTTTGCATTACGGGCTACATCGAACCCAAGCGCGAACTGCTCGAGGGCCCGTTCGGCGACCACCTGGGATACTACAGCCTGCGGCATCCTTTTCCGGTGATTCGGGTGGAGAAGGTGTATCATCGCGATCGGCCGGTCTGGCCGTTCACCGTGGTCGGCCGGCCGCCGCAGGAAGACACGATGTTCGCGCGGCTGATCCACGAGCTGACCGGCCCGGTATTGCCCAAGGCCATTCCCGGCCTTCATGCCGTGCACGCGGTCGATGCGGCGGGCGTGCATCCGCTGGTGCTGGCGATCGGCAGCGAGCGTTACGTGCCCTACGAGCACCGCCGGCGCCCCGCCGAACTGCTGACGCTGGCCAACGCGATTCTGGGATACGGCCAATTGTCGCTGGCCAAGTACCTGGTCATCGTCGCCCGGGAAGACAATCCCGAGCTGGAAGTCGACAATGTGGCCGAGGTCTTTCGGCATGTGCTCGAACGGATCGACTGGCGGCGCGACGTGCATTTCCAGACCTGCACGACGATCGACACGCTGGACTATTCGGGCGAGGGGCTCAACCGGGGGTCGAAGGTGGTTCTGGCCGCCACCGGGCCGGGCTCGCGCATTCTGCCCGTGGCCATCGACAGCCGAATCAAGATCCCGGGGCATCTCGGGTTTCGGGACCCGCGGGTGTGCCTGCCGGGGATCCTCGTGGTCCAGGGGCCCCCGTTTCGACCCGACGCAACCGGCGCCGATCCGGCGGTCGAGCGGTTCTGCGCCGCGTACCATCGTCACGACGCGATCAACAGCTTCCCGCTGATCGTGGTCGTCGACGACAGCCCGTTTGCCGCGGCCACGTTGAACAACTTCCTTTGGACCACGTTCACGCGAAGCAATCCGGCGACGGACATTTACGGGATCGAGTCGTTCACGGTGGCGAAGCACTGGGGATGCCACGGATCGCTGGTGATCGACGCCCGGAGCAAGCCGCACCACGCCCCGCCGCTGGTCGAAGATCCCGAGGTCACGCGCCGCGTCGATGCCCTGGGCGCGCGCGGCGGCCCCCTGCACGGGATCATCTGAAACGCCGCCCATTCCCCGGGAGCGAAGCGATGGGCGTGGTTTGTGCCGACGGGCCACGCCTTGACGGCTGCCGCAGGCGAGGCTAGCCGGCCGGGTGTTTCCACGGGGACCGGTAGGGCCGGCGGAGCAGGCGGTTGGCTTCGGCGTCGCCGGGAACCTCTCCCTTGGCGGCGTCCCACGCCAGCGAACGGCCGAGCTGCATCGAGAGGTTCGCCAGGATGCAACTGGCCGTCGAGATGTAACCTTCTTCGATGTCGGCCACGGGCTTGCCCCGCGTGGCGATGGCGCCGAGCCAATCGAGCATGTGGCGGCGGATCGCCGGGGCCACGTGGCGCTCGAGGCGGGGCTCGGTCTTGTCTTCGGGGTACTGCTCGAACTCGTAGGCCACGTCGCGGTGAACCGGTTCGCCCTTCTGCGGGATGAAGTCGAAGCCCATGACGCTCGCCTTGAGCGTGCCGCGGTCGCCGTAGAAGGTAGCGCCCCACGGGTACTTGGGGTCGGGCGCGTCGCCCCAGGTACGGTGCTGCCAGACCACGGTCAGGTCGTCGAAGTCGAAGGTCGCCGTCTGGGTGTCGGAGATGTTCGCCTTGCTTTGCTTGTCGACGAAGATCCCGCCCGACGAGGCGACCCGCTTGGGCCAGCCCAGCCCGAGCATCCACCGCACCATGTCGAGCATGTGGATGCACATATCGCCGACGATGCCGTTGCTGTACTCCATGAACGAGCGCCAGCGTCCCGGGTGCGCCAGCGCATTGTAGGGCCGCATGGGGGCCGGACCGGTCCACATTTCCCAGTCGAGATAGTCGGGCGGATCGGTGTCGGGCGGATTCTCCCTGGCCCGCATGTGGTAGTAGCAGTAGATCTCGACCAGGCCGATTTTGCCCAGCTTCCCTTCCTTGAGGATCGTGTCGCGGGCCTCGACCAGGTGCGGGGTGCTTCGCCGCTGCGTGCCCACCTGGACCACGCGGCGGTGCTTGCGCGCGGCGGCGAGCATGGCCTGCCCCTCGGCCACGTCGACGCTGATGGGCTTCTGGACGTACACGTCGGCACCCGCCTCGACGGCGGCGATCATCGGCAAGGCGTGCCAGTGGTCCGGCGTGGCGATGAGCACCAGATCGACGTCTTTCTCCTTGAGCAACTCGCGGTAGTCGCGGTACGTGCGGGGTTTCTTCTTCGAGGCCTGGCGCGAGGCGACGATCTCGGCGGCCTCGGAGAGCATGCGCCGGTCCACGTCGCACAACGAGACGACCTCGACCGGGGCCACCTGGATGAGCCGCAGCAGGTCGCACTTGCCGTACCAGCCGCAGCCGATCAAGGCCACGCGCTTGGGCTTCTGGTCCGGGGCGGCCGCAGCCGCCTGGCGGCCCAGGGCCGACAGGGCGACTCCGGCCAATCCGGTTTGAAGGAAACGACGGCGATCCATGGGAAACTCCTCGTGCCAGGGGGAGAAGCGGGTTTCGTCGGGGGCAACCGAGCCAGTATAGCGTCCTGCCGCGGATGGCGCGAAGCGGCTCTTGCATGTCCGCCGGGTTTCGCCCATAACCAGGGATGCCGGTGGGCGCCGGCGACGAGGACGGTGGTCCCAAGACCCATCACTCTGGAGGCTCGACGATGCGAACCCATTTGCTGGCTTTGTCCGGCTGCCGCTGCTGTGCCAGCCGGCGTCGATTCCTGGCGGCCGCGTGCGGCGCTTGCGCGGGCGTGGCGGTTGGTAGCCTGGGCGCACGGTACGTGGCAGGGGCCGACGAGGGCCGCCCCCGAGTGCGGCTGGTTTTCGCCTGCTTTGCGGTCAAGCAAGACCGGCCGACGTGGCCCCACATCGGCTACGACTTCACGGGCGACATCGAGCGCGTCACCAAGACGCTCCAACGGCTGTGCCCCGAGGTCGAATTCCTCCCGACCTTGTGCCACACTCCCGAGGCGGCCAAGAAGCTGGTGGCCGGCGGCGACGCCGACCGCATCGACGGGTACATCGTCTACCAGATGAACAACTGGGTCCAAGTGATGCAGACCGTCGTGGCTTCCGGCAAGCCGACCCTGGTGGCCGACTTTCCGTTCTCCGGCAGCGGCGGGTTTCTGGTCTACACCTCCGGCATGAGGCGCAAGCACAAGAACTTCTCGGTGGTGGCCTCGACGAAGCTCGAAGACCTTGCCGAGTCGGCCCGGTGCTTCACGATGCTCAAGAAAGGCCGCTCGGCCGAGGAGTTCGCCGCGGCCTGCGACCGGGTGCGGCGCCAGCGCACGCCCGCCGCCGATCCCACCCCGTGCCAAGACGACCCGCTGAAACTGGCGAGCGTGAGCCGGTGTCTCGAGGGGATGAAGCGGGCGCGCCTGGTGACGGTGGGCGGGCGCATGCAGAATCTCGCCAAGGAGATCCTCCAGCGGTTGGGCATCGAGGTGATCGCGGTGGACTTCAAGGAGATGACCGCGGCCTACGCGGGGACCGACGCCGCAAAGGCCCGCCAGATCGCCGCGCGGTGGAAGTCGGCGGCGCGCTCGGTCGCGCTCGATGCCGCCGACGAGACCCTGGAGAAATCGGCCCGGCAGTACCTGGCCCAAGAGGCCCTCTTGGCAAAGCACCAGGCCGAGGCCATTACCATCAACTGCCTGGGCGGGTTCTACGGCGGGCACCTGACCGCCTACCCGTGCCTCGGCTTCGTCGAGTTGCTCGATTCGGGCCGGATCGGGGCCTGCGAGGCCGACTTGCTCTCGACCATCACGATGATCGCCGTGAAGCACCTGGCCGGGCGGCCCGGGTTCATCTCGGATCCCGTGATGGACACCTCGAAGCGGCAGATCATCTATGCCCACTGCGTG
>JANLFZ010000387.1 GCA_024653385.1 Thermoguttaceae bacterium
CGTTCGATCGGGCGCCCTCGGACGTGGCCGTTACCCCCGTCTCGGAGTGGAAGGTCCTTGGCACCTCGTTCCCCCGCCCCAACCGCCGCGACCTGGTGACCGGAGCGCACCGATTCCCATCGGACATCGTGCGTCCGGGGATGCTCTACGGCAAGGTGCTCCGGCCGCCCGCCTACGGCGCCAAGCTCGAGTCGATCGACCTTGGTCCGGCCCAGGCCATGCCTGACGTGGTCGTGGTCCGCGACGGCGACTTCGTGGGCGTGGCGGCGCCCACCACGCACCGGGCTCGGCAGGCCCTGGAGGCGTTGTCCAAGACGGCCCGGTGGAGCGAGTCGCCCCATCCTTCCAGCCGCGAGATCTACGAGTACTTGCGCGGCCGGGCCCGGGGCGGGGTGCCGGCCAACCCCTTTGCCGACGAGGTGTCGAGGGCCAAGAAGGTGCTGCGTGCCACGTACCACGTGCCCTATGTGCAGCACGCCCCGCTGGAAACCCGCGCGGCCGTGGCCGAGTGGACCGACGGCAAGCTCACGGTGTGGGCGGGCACGCAGAACCCGTTCGGCTACCACGCCGAGTTGGCCCGCACGTTCGGCCTTTCGAGCGATCAGGTTCGGGTGATCGTGCCCGATTTCGGCAGCGGGTTCGGCGGCAAGCACACGGGCGAGGCGGCGGTCGAGGCGGCGCGTCTGGCCCGGGCGGCCAAACGTCCGGTGTCGCTCCACTGGACGCGCGAGGAGGAGTTCACCTGGGCCTACTTCCGCCCCGCGGCGGTGATCGACATCGAGGCCTCGCTGGACGACAAGGGAACGCTCACGTCGTGGCACTTCGTGAACATCAACTCGGGCCCGGCGGCGGTCGATACGCCCTATCGTGCCGGCAAGGCCCGCTCGCGCTACGTGCCCTCCGAGTCGCCCTTGCGCCAGGGCTCGTACCGCACGCTGGCAGCCACCGCGAACAACTTCGCGCGCGAGGCCTTCATGGATGAACTCGCCGCGGCCGCCGGGGCCGATCCGCTGGATTTCCGCCTGGCGCACCTCGATTCGCCGCGTCTGCGGGCCGTGCTCGAAGAGGCCGCTCGCCGGTTCGAATGGCGCAAGCGCGTTCGGGAAAAGCGCCCCGACGTGGGCGTGGGGCTGGCCTGCGGCACCGAAAAAGGTTCGGTCGTGGCGGCTTGCGTCGAAATCGTTCTGGACCGGCCGCAAGACCGGATCCTCGTGCGCCGGGTGTGCGAAGTGTTCGAGTGCGGGGCCATCCTCAACCCCGACAACCTGGTTTCGCAAGTCCAGGGCTGTATCGTCATGGGGCTTGGACCAGCCTTGCGCGAGGAGATGGTCTTCGACCGCGGCCGCATGCGCAATGCGGGGTTCGATAAGTACCTTGTCCCCCGCTTCAGCGACCTGCCGGAAATCGAAGTTCATTTGCTCAACCGGCCGGACCTGCCCAGCGCCGGCGGCGGCGAAACGCCGATCATCGCGATCGCGATGATCGGCGTTTCGCCGCCGCCGGCCATCGCCAACGCCGTGTTCCACGCCACGGGGGTTCGCGTGCGCTCCATGCCGATCCGCCTGCCTCGGGGGAAGCAAGCGTGACAAGCCACGCCGGCCGGCCGGTTGCGGATATGCCTCGGGCGGTCGTCCAGCGGATCGACCGCGCCGAGCCGTTCGCCCTGGCCGTGGTCCTTCGGGCCGAAGGTTCGACGCCGTGCAAGGCCGGCGCCAAGGCAATCGTCGACGCCACAGGCGCGATCGAAGGCACGGTGGGCGGCGGCGCGGTCGAGGCCGAAGTGCAACGCCGCGCGATCGAGGCCATCCGCAGCAGCTCCGGGCAGGTGTTCGACTTCAGCCTCCACGGAGGCGAAGGCCCGGTCTGCGGCGGCTCGATGCGCGTTCTGATCGACCCCTCGGCCGCGCAGCACCGTGCGGCCCACGCCGCCGCGGCCGAAGCTCTCGGCCGGCGCGCGCGGGGCGTCTTGCTCACGACCGTCGCCCGTCGAGAGCCGAAAACGCACCCTTCCGAGGGCCAAGCCGCGGGTGCCGGGCAAACCGTGGATGTCCCGCACCTGACCGTCTCCGTGCGATTTCTCGAGGAGCCGGCCATCGCGCGGGAGTCCGATTTCCCCGGCGCGGCGCGCCTCCGCGCGGTGCTCGATGGCCAGCAGGCATCGTGGTTCGATGCCGGGGTAGCGCCGGACGGCACGTTGCAAGAGGTGCTTGTCGAGCCGCTTATCCCCCGGCCGGTCTTGTTGATTGTCGGCGGCGGGCACGTGGGGCAAGCCCTGGCCGCGCTGGCCGGCGCCGTGGGATTCGAGATCGCGGTGATCGACGACCGGCCCGAGTTCGCCGATCCCGAGCGGTTTCCGAGCGGCACCACGACCCGCTGCGGCAAGATCGCCGACGAGGTCGCCGGGTTCCCGATCGGGCCCGACACCTTCATCGTCCTCGTCACGCGAAGCCACGAGCAGGATGCCGAGGCCCTGGCGGCGTGCCTGCATCGGCCGGCCGCCTACCTGGGCATGATCGGCAGCCGGCGCAAGGTCGCGCACCTTCGCCGGGCGTTCCTCGAGTCGGGGCGGGCTACGGCCGAAGAGTTCGACCGAGTCTACGCGCCGATCGGCCTCGACCTGGGCGCGGTCACCGTCGACGAGATCGCCGTGAGCATTCTTGCCCAACTCATTGCCGTGCGCCGCCGGGGCATGGCGCCGCGCATGGCCACGCGATCGGAGGAGCGATGATCGGCGCCATCGTCCTGGCCGCCGGCCAGTCACGTCGCATGGGGACGCAGAAGCTCCTCTTGCCGCTGGGCGGTCAACCGGTGATCGTCCGGGTGGTGGACGAAGTGCTCCGAAGCTCGGTCCGGCCGGTGCTGGTCGTCGTCGGCGACGAAGGCCAGAAGATCGTGGCAGCCTTGTCCGGCCGCCGGGTGACGCCCATCGAAAACGCCGACCCCCATGGCGACATGCTCGGTTCGGTGCGGTGCGGACTGGCCGCGCTGCCGGAAGCGTGCGAGGCGGCGCTGGTGGTGCTTGGCGATCAGCCCGGTGTTGCCGCGGATGTGATCGAGAGGCTGTGCGAGGCGTTTCGAGCCCAGGCGCGAGGGATCGTGGTGCCTGCCTGCCGCGGTCGGCGCGGACACCCGCTGCTCGTGGCAAGCCGTTATCGCCAGGAGGTGCTCACGCACTACGAGGGGATCGGCCTTCGCGGACTGCTTGCCGCGCACCCCGACGACGTGTTCGAGGTCGAAGTCGACTCTCCCAAGGCGTTCGACGACCTCGACACGCCGGAGGATTACCAGCGCATTCTGCGGGCCGAAGGGGACCTTTGACCGAACTCCCACCAGGGCGTGCCGGACGGCCCTGGGCAAGCGGTCTTGGGCGACCGGATGCCCTACCGCGGCGCCGCGAACACCCGCTCGGGACGCTGCTCGATCGTCACGGACACGTGCAGTTCCTTGCCCTCGCGGTGCAGCGTCACGTCGGCCTGGGCGCCGATCTTGGTCCGAGCGATGGCCAGGCGAAGGTCCTCCGAATCGCGGACCGGCTGCCCGCCCACCGCGACGACGACATCGCCCGGCAGAATGCCGGCCTTGGCCGCGGGCGAATCGGGCACCACGGCCGTCACGATCACGCCGCGCGATTCCTTCAGCCCGAACTGCGACGCCAGCTCGGGCGTGAGGTCTTGCATCTGCACGCCGAGCCAGCCGCGGGCGATGCCGGTGGTGGTCAGCCGCTCGAAGACGCGCTGGGCCAGCCGGCTGGGGATGGCGAAGCTGATGCCGCGATAGCTCTGGCCGACGATCGCCGTGTTGATTCCCACGACGTGCCCCTTCATGTTCACCAGCGGCCCGCCGCTGTTGCCCGGGTTGACCGCCGCATCGGTCTGGAGGAAATCGCGAAACCCGGCGTTTTCCACGTCGACGCGCCGGTCCTTGGCGCTGATGATGCCTGCCGTGACCGATCGGGCCAGGCCATAGGGATTTCCCACGGCCAACACCTCGTCGCCCACCTCCAACTCGTCGCTGTTGCCCCATTCGGCGGCGATCAGGTTGTTGGCATGGATCTTCAGCACCGCCAGGTCGCTGACCGGGTCGGCACCGAGAATTTGGACATTGCGGAACACCCGGCCGTCGCTAAGTCGGACCGCCACGCTCGAGGCCTGGCTGACGACGTGGGCATTGGTCAGGATGTGCCCTTCCTGGTCGATGATGACGCCGGAACCCTGCCCGACCGACTCGAAGCGGGGTTGCTGCGGGAAGAACGACCACTCGTCCACCAGGGCCGGCCCCATCACGCGCACGGTGTCGATGCCGACCACGCTCGGCTCGATCACCTTGGCGGCCAGCCGGTAACGGCTGACCTGCTCGCCCAACTCACCCAGCTTCTCGCGGGCAGCCTCGTACTTGGCACGTTCTTCGCCGCGCGTGATCGCGTAGCTGATCTCCTGGGCCAAATACGGCACCACCAAGAGGATGATCAAGCCTCCCAGGAACACCAGCAAGGCAGGCAAGTGGGTCCTCGACCCGCGCCGGACGGGTCCCGGGCCGGCCGGTGTCGAGAACACGGGCGGTGGAAGCGATTCGGAGCGTTCGGGAATCGACATGCAGGCTCCTCCCACGCGGCGGCAATTGGGTCTCGATTGATTATAGGCCGGATGCCGCCTTTGCCCAAGCGTTTCCGATGACCCGTTTCGGCAAAGCCGGCTTTCGGCTATGCTGGCAAGGGGCCCAGTCACTGCGTGGGGGTGCTGATGTTCGGGCAGCGAATCTCGGTGGGAGAGTTGGCCGGGCTGTGCCGCCGGCTCTCGATCTCCTTGACGGCCGGCCTGCCCATCCGCACCGTGTGGGAACGGGAGACGCGGCGGATGACCGGCTGGACCGGTCCCGCCCGGATGCGCGCGGTCCTCGAGGCCCTCGAGCAGGGCGAGAGCCTCGGCGACGCGTTGCGCGCGGCCGGCGATTTCTTCCCCCCGCTCTTCTGCGAAATCGCCGCGGTCGGCGACCAGACCGGACACCTCGGCGAGGCCTTCGCCCAACTGGCCGACCACTACGACGGCCTCGTGCGCCTGCGGCGGTCGTTTCTCTGGGCCATCGCTTGGCCCGTAATCGAACTCGTGCTGGCCGTGACCATCGTCGGGGCGCTCATCTATATCCAAGGCTGGCTGTCGGAAGCGCGAGGCCAGCAGGTCGATCTGTTGGGCTTCGGCCTGTCCGGCGCGCGCGGATTGGCCGTCTATCTGGCCATCGTGGGCGCAAGCGTGGCTGGGGTCTTGGCGTCGGTTTACGCCGTGCGGCGCGGATTGGGTTGGGTGCAACCCCTTCAGCGCCTACTGTACCGCCTGCCGTGGCTGGGCACCGCCCTGCGCACGCTTGCCCTGGCCCGCTTGGCGTGGACCTTGCAACTGACCTTCGAATCGGGCATGCACGTGCGCCGTGCCATGACGCTGTCGCTGCGGAGCACGCAGACTCCGTATTTCACCGACCACTTGCGCGAGGTGAACGACTCGATCGAGGCCGGCGATACCGTCCTGGAAGCCCTCTCGCAGACGGGGGTGTTTCCGCAAGAGTTCCTCGATGTCGTGGCCATGGGCGAAGAAAGCGGCGAGTTGGTCGAAGCCATGGGCCGGGTCGCCCAAATGTACCAGGCCCAGGCCGAGGGCTCGCTCCGGGTGCTGACCATGCTGGCAGGTTGGGCCGTCTGGCTCTGCGTCGCCGCGATCATCATCTTCATGATCTTCCGATTGGCAGGCGCGTACCTTGGGGCGATCCAAGGGGCGTTTTAGGGCCTGCAAGACTAGAAGTTGGGCAATCTTATGGAACCCAACGAAGCGAAGCGCCCTTGGTTCCATAAACACTCGCGTCGCCAACCCGTGACTCTGTGGAGATCGTAACCGTTCACGGGGACTGTCCCCCGCCTGGGAACGGTTACCATCGCGCCGATCCGAGAGCAAGGGCGCTTGCGCTTCCTTGCTCTCTCATGT
>JANLFZ010000388.1:0-1437 GCA_024653385.1 Thermoguttaceae bacterium
CTCGGTCGAACACCTCGGCCGGCGCGGGTTCGGCCGTCTTCGCGTCGTCCGGCCGGGCAGGCTGGTCGGACTTCTCGGCGGTGGCGGCGTCGAGCGCGGCCAGCAGTTCGCGGGATTGCACGGGCTTGGCCACGTAGCCATCCATGCCGGCCGCCAGACATCGCTCGCGGTCGCCCTTCATGGCGTGGGCGGTCATCGCGATGATCGGCAAACGGCGGCCGGTCCCTTGTTCCTGCCGGCGGATGGCCTCGGTCGCCTCGAACCCGTCCATTTCGGGCATTTGCACGTCCATGAGCACGGCGTCGAACCGCTCGCGCTGGACGGCCTCGAGCACTTCCCGGCCGTTCTGCGCCACCACCACCCGATGCCCGTGCTTCTCGAGCAAACGCAGTGCCAGGGTACGGCTGATCGGGTTGTCTTCGGCCAGCAGAACCGAAAGCGGCCGTCGGGGGGTGAATCCGGGGGCCGGCGCCGGTCGCGTCTCGGCCACGTGCAGCCGATCGCCCAAGGCCGCCAGCACGGCATCGAGCAAATCGGACTGGGCGACGGGCTTGGTCAGGTACGCCTGGATGCCGAGTTCGCGGCACTGGGCGACGTCGTCGGGCTGGCCCGCCGAAGTGAGCATCACCAGGGTGGTTCCGGCCAGTCGCGGTCGGCGATGGATCTCGGCGGCCAGTTGGAAACCGTCGACCTCGGGCATGTGCGCGTCCAGAATCGCCAGCGCAAAGGGGGCACCGCCGGAGGCCGCTTCCTCCAGGGCGGCGACCGCGGCTGCGGCGTTCTCGACCGCCACCGGCCGCATGCCCCAGTTGGCCAGCATTTCCTGGAGGATCAGCCGATTCGTGGGGTGGTCATCGACGATCAGTGCCGACAGCCCCGAAAGGCTCGCCGCGGAGGCGGCGGCACGCGGAGCCACCGGGCGCGTCGACCGGCCGAACCGCGCCGTGAAGTAGAAACGGCTCCCCTGGCCCGGCTCGCTCGACACACCGATCCGGCCGCCCATCATCCCCACAAGCTGCGACGAGATCGCCAGCCCCAACCCCGTTCCCGCGTACCGGCGCCTCGTCGAGCTGTCGGCCTGGGCGAAGGCGTCGAAGATCTGGACCTGCTTGTCGGGCGGAATGCCGATCCCCGTGTCGGCCACCAGGAACCGCAACGTGACCTCGCCATTGGCCACCGCCTCGCGCGACACCCGCACCATGACCTCGCCCCGCTCGGTGAACTTGATCGCGTTGCCCACCAGATTCAACAGGACCTGGCGCAGCCGGCCGGGGTCGCCGAGCAGGGCGTCGGGTACGTCGGGTAGGATGTGGCAGACCAGCTCCAACCCCTTCTGCTGCGCGCGCAGGCCGAGGGCCTTCATGGTGTCGCCCAACAGGTCGCGCACGCTGAACTCGACGTAATCGAGTTGGAGTTTTCGGGCTTCGATCTTCGAGA
>JANLFZ010000388.1:1447-5968 GCA_024653385.1 Thermoguttaceae bacterium
AAATCGAGAATATCGTTGATCACGGCCAACAGCGCGTCGGCCGAAGCCTTCACCATGCCCAGGTACTCGCGCTGCTCGGGCGTCAGTTCGGTATCGAGGGTCAGTTCGGTCAGTCCGATGATGCCGTTCATCGGCGTGCGGATCTCGTGGCTCATATTGGCCAGGAATTCGCTCTTGGCGCGGTTGGCCTGCTCGGCGGCCTCCTTGGCTTGCGCCAAGGCGTCCTCGGCCTGCTGGATGGCCGTGATGTCGCGGCTGATTCCCACCACGCCCACAATCTCGCCCTGGTCGTTTCGCAGCGGGATCTTGCTGGTCAACAGCCACCGGGTTTCGCCCGCCGGATTGACCGTCTGCTCGCGCCGATTGACCAGCGGGCAGCCGGTCTGGATGACGGCTTGCTCGTCGGCGTAGTACGACGTGGCCAGATCCTTGGAGAAGAAATCGAAATCGGTCTTTCCGATGACCGCCTCGAGGTCCTCGGCCCCCAGCACCCGCAAGTGCGCCGCGTTGGTGGTGATAAAGCGGCTTTGGCGATCCTTGACGAACACATAATCCGGCAGATTGTCCATCAGCGTGCGGAGCAGGTTCCGCTCGCGGGCCAGGGCCTCTTCGACGCTACGGTGTTCTCGAAGTTCGCGCCGGAGCCGCACATGGCGGGGCCACAGCACCCCAAGGGTTCCGCCAGCCGCCACGGCCAGCACCGCGGCGACCCCGGCTACGATCATGACCAGGTTCCCCATGACATCCCCCCGACTTCCCCGTGTCCTTCGGATGGAATCGTGACCGGCCCGGTAGTGCTCGTCCTCTATTCTCGCCGCCATCTTAGGCCGACGCAAGCACGCGAACCCGGGCAGGTCGTCGAGGAGATGACAGCCGCCAACCGGTCTGCCCGGACCCTCGACTCGAGCCGGTTCAGGCTGGTTTGGAAATCGCTGCCTGGCTACTTGTCGGTCCCGGCGGCCGCGGTTATCGTTCCCTGCGGCGGGGTGGATCGAACCAGCGAGGATTTCCGTACATGAACTTCGGCGCTCTATGCCTGATGATGGCGCCCTCGTGGCCAGCGCGACCCCGGCCGACAAGGCCGAGGCCTCGCCAGGCTCCGCGGCCGACCGGGTCGCGGCCGGGGAGGTGATGCGACTGATCGAGCCCTGCGGAAGGGCCGACCTGAAGCAAGAGGGCCGGCGCCGACCCGAGTGCGCGACGTGAAAGTGTCGCACGGCGAGGACTGGTTCACGGCCGAGTTGGTGCTGGACCACGGCGAGGCCATCCGTGCGTTGCTCCAGTTCAAGTCCCTCCCGGACGGGACCTGGGTCGTTCGCGAGAAGCTGGTTGCCAACTCGGATGTCACGACCAGTCGGATTGCCACGGGCTTGATCGGCATCCTCAATAACCCCGGCTGGGTGTACGAGCGGGGCCGGCGCACGATCACGATCGACGGCCGGGAAGAAGTGGTGCCTGCGCTTGGCGGCAGATACTTCGCTGCCGACAACGCCCGGTTGATCGAGATCGACGGAGCGATGCGCATCGCAAGCACGCGTCCCTTGCGCCTGGGCTACCTCGGCGCCAAGAAGCCGGAGCGCTCCCGGGCGACCGACGAGCTGTACCTGAACTACCACCCCGACGAGCGGGCCTGGCGAGCGGGCCAGACGATCTCCGAGTACGAAGCCACCGTGCAGTGCATGGTCCCGTGAACCGGCGCCCTCGAAAAGGTTGAGCCAGGGCCCTAACCACTCCCTCGTGCAACACTCTCCAGCGCCACCTGTTTTCTTGCCCTGGCCGCCCATCTTCTCCCGATGGCGCAACCTTCCGCGATCATCTTGACCTTGAACCTCGACTCCGGCTAAGGTGTCTGGCCCAATGAAGGACGTGCTCCCCTGGAACAGCCCATCGATGGCGTGGCTGGGGATGTACGGACGGAACACCCCGGCCCTCTCGCCATGCACGGGCATTGGAGCACGATCGGACTTGCCGCCTGACGGGCCACGATGGACCAGAACCTCCCGCTGTTGCCGCTGATCGTCGACGAGGCGCCCGATGGCGTGCGACAGGTCCTTGCGCGGGAGGGGATTCCCTGGCGTGAGCGGACGTTGGGATCGGCCGAGGGCCGGTTCGTGCTGTTCGATTCGTCGCGTGCTCGCCCCGGGGTCGGTCCGGGCCAGGTGCCCATCGACCTGGCACGCCTGCGCGAGATCCTTCCCGAGGACCCCTTCGTGGCCTTGGCCGATCGCCAGACGGCCCGGTTTCGCTGGAACATCGGCGGGTATGCGTTGGCGCGCCGTTTGCCGCGGCACGATGCTCGGGGCTTGCGGCGGCAGATTGTCGAGTTCCTTCGGGCGAAGGTCGAGCAGGCCGGAGGCGTCTGGATCCGCGTGGCGCCGTTTCCGTTTCCGTATCGGTCCGCGCTGAATGTGCGGATCGACCACGACCTTTGCCATGCCGCGGACTTGGAGCGGCTGTTCGAGGCGATTGCCGACGACCGGGGCGCGGTCACGCACTGCCTCGGCGCGGCGGCGCTCGGGGCGATGGCGCCGGTGCTCTCGCGGCCGGGCCCGCTCGATGTGGGCTTTCTCGGCCTTCGCCACCACCTGTACTGGACCGCGCAAGAGAATCGCGCCAACATTCAGCACGGCTTGGCCGCCCTTCAGGCGGCGGGATTCTCGCCCTCGGGCTTCGGCATGCCCGAGGGCGCTTCTTGCTGCCGCTTGGAACCGGTCTTGGAGAGCCTGGGCGTGTCCTACGCGTCGGGGTTGGGTCCGGCCTACGACGAACTGCCCGCGACGGCGACCACCGGCCGCTTGCTCCACATGCCGGTTCATCCGGTGACGTTGACGATGTTTCTGCGCGCGGCGTGTCAAGGGTCGACCGCTCGATGGAGCCCCGGCGCGTCGGATCCCGATCAGGCGGACACGGCGGCCCTGGAATCGGCGGTGGATGCGGCCACGGCGTACTTTGCCGGCCTGGTGGAAGAACGGTCGCGCCTGGGAGAGCCGCTCTTGCTATACGACCGCGCGGCAGGCTGCCTCGGCCGGTATCCGCGCGTGCTCCGCGCCGTGTTCGACACGGCCGGGCGCCTCGCGATCTGGAAGACGACCTTGGCGGGCCTGGCCGACTGGTGGCGAGCACGCGGCCAGACGCGGATTTCCGTCGTGCGCCGCGACGGCCGGCTGGTGGTCATCGCCGAGCAGCGGCCGCGGGCATATCGGGTGGGCATCGAATACTGCCGCGGCCGCCATGTCGCGCTCTTGCCCCTGGACGATCGAGTCCTCGAGTTCTCGCCCGAGGCATTGGTCTACGAAAACCGCAAGGACCTTGGCTCGGTTCGGCCGGTGCGCGTGGACCCTCCGGAAACGCCGATCGCTCCCGGACACCTGCATCTGAGCGACAGCCGGGAGGCCGACGGCACCGCCCAAACCGCGTTCCGCCCGTGGCATCACTGGGCCCGCCGAGCGATCCGCCGCTGGGTCGGATAGGCCACGTTGTCGTCAACGCGCTCGGTCGCCGCGTCCTTGGATGGGTAGGACCGCGACCGAGGTCCTCACGAGGGGGCTTCATTCCATTTCCAGCCCCATGAGGTACTCGTCCAGGGCCTTGCGGAGTTGGGCCTCCTGGTCGCGCTGCTCCTTGACGCCCGCGCGGAGCTTCTCGATCTCGTCTTCCTGGTCGCTGAACTTCTTCACATAACGCTTGTAGAGATCGCCCGCGCGGTCGAGCTGGCCCATGTTCTGCCGGATGCGGGCCTGCTCTTGCTCGATCGCCTGGATCTGCTGCTCGAGCTGGGTGCGTTTCGCGGCGACCTGGGCCATCTCGTGACGCCGCTTGACGACCTCGGCCAGGGCCGCCTTCACCTTGTCGCTGACGACCTTGGCGCTTCGGTACATGACGATCATGTTGTCGTCGAGGTTCGTCAAGGCCACCTGCTGGCGGTCGATCCGCTCTTCGACCACGGCCAGTTTCGCCGGCTCGCCCGGCTTGGCCGCCACGGCGAACCGGTACAGATCGCGGGTCTTCTCGGCCGGCTCCTTGGGCTCCACCAGCGTCCAGGTCGGGTCGAAAGGTTGCTCGATAAGGACCTTTTTCGCCTTGCGGCCGGAGTTCTTCACCGTGTACTCCTGGGTCCGCGTCTGCTTCTGTTCGATGAAAAGCGTGCCCTTGGAGATGCGCACGCTGAGCAACTGCTGCGGGGCGCCCTTGGACTCGGGAGCGACCTCGGTGTCGAGGTCCATGGCGTAGCTCACCAGGCGCTCGCTCTTGGGCGGCAGGTCCTCGATCTTGGCGTCGCCCGCGTAGGCCCCGCCGTCGAAGACCGTGATCGGCCCTTGCATCAAGTGCAGATCGGTCGAGTTCGTCAGGCGCAGTCCGTTGAGCGGGTGCTTGGCGTGGACGCGGGGATTGTAGATCGAGAGTTTCTCGGTCTTGACTTCGCCGGTGACGATGGGCAGCATCGCCGACTGGCGGCGCGGGAGGGTCACGGGGGTGCCGATGGCGTATTGGAAGAACTCGCCCACGTCGCCCGCCGTGGCC